>NZ_JBATXN010000476.1:0-12336 GCF_049673265.1 Mycobacterium sp.
ACAAAGGCACGGCGGTTCAGCCGCCTACCGAACCGCTGCAGGTCGCCGACATTCCGCCGGCGCCCGAGCCCTCGATAAGTGTCAAGACACCGACCAGCGCGTCGCGCCGGGTTCGGGCCCGGTTGGCGCGGCCAATGACGGCCCAGCGCAGCGCGCTCAGCCCGGTGCTCGAACCACTGGTGGCGGTGCACCGCCAGATCTACCCGAAGGCCGACCTGTTGCTGTTGCAGCGGGCCTACGAGGTCGCCGAAGAGCGGCACGCCACCCAACTGCGGCACTCGGGAGACCCGTACATCACCCACCCGCTGGCCGTGGCCAACATCCTCGCCGAGTTGGGCATGGACACCACCACGCTGGTGGCCGCGCTGCTGCATGACACCGTCGAGGACACCGGCTACACGCTGGATGCGCTTTCCAACGAGTTCGGCGAAGAGGTCGGCCATCTGGTCGACGGGGTGACCAAGTTGGACCGGGTGGTGCTGGGCAGCGCCGCCGAGGGCGAGACGATCCGTAAGATGATCATCGCGATGGCCCGCGATCCGCGGGTGCTGGTGATCAAGGTTGCCGACCGGCTGCACAATATGCGCACGATGCGCTTCCTGCCACCGGAGAAGCAGGCCCGCAAGGCCCGCGAAACGCTGGAAGTCATTGCGCCGCTGGCACATCGGCTGGGAATGGCAACCGTCAAATGGGAACTGGAGGATCTCTCGTTCGCGATCCTGCATCCCAAGAAGTACGAGGAGATCGTCCGGCTGGTCGCCGGCCGTGCGCCGTCGCGCGACACCTATCTCGCCAAGGTGCGCGCCGAGATCGTCGCCACCCTCACCGCGTCGAAGATCAACGCCGTGGTCGAGGGACGGCCCAAGCACTATTGGTCGATCTACCAGAAGATGATCGTCAGGGGCCGCGACTTCGACGACATCCACGACCTGGTCGGCATCCGCATCCTGTGCGACGAGGTCCGGGACTGTTATGCCGCAGTGGGAGTGGTGCATTCGCTGTGGCAGCCGATGGCCGGCCGGTTCAAGGACTACATCGCTCAGCCGCGTTACGGGGTGTACCAGTCGCTGCACACCACCGTCGTCGGCCCGGAGGGCAAGCCGCTGGAAGTGCAGATCCGCACCCGCGATATGCACCGCACCGCCGAATACGGCATCGCGGCGCACTGGGTATACAAAGAGGCCAAGGGCCGCAACGGGGTTCCGCATGCTCTTGCTGCAGCCGAAATCGACGACATGGCGTGGATGCGTCAGCTGCTCGACTGGCAGCGAGAGGCCGCCGACCCCGGTGAATTCCTGGAGTCGCTGCGTTACGACCTTGCGGTACAAGAGATTTTCGTGTTCACCCCGAAAGGTGATGTGATCACGCTGCCCAACGGGTCGACGCCGGTGGACTTCGCCTACGCCGTGCACACCGAGGTGGGGCACCGATGCATCGGCGCTCGGGTGAACGGCCGGCTGGTGGCGCTGGAACGCAAGCTGGAAAACGGTGAAGTCGTCGAGGTTTTCACGTCCAAGGCGCCCAACGCCGGGCCGTCGCGGGATTGGCAGCAGTTCGTGGTGTCGCCGCGCGCCAAAGCCAAGATCCGCCAGTGGTTCGCCAAGGAGCGTCGCGAGGAGGCGCTGGAGACCGGCAAAGAAGCAATCACCCGCGAAGTTCGCCGCGGCGGACTTCCGTTGCAGCGCTTGGTCAACGGCGGGTCGATGGCGGCGGTGGCCAACGAGCTGCACTACGCGGACGTATCGGCGCTCTACACCGCGGTCGGCGAGGGTCATGTCTCGGCCAAGCACGTCGTACAGCGGCTGGTTGCCGAGCTCGGCGGTATCGACCAGGCCGAAGAGGATCTCGCTGAACGGTCCACCCCGGCGACCATGCCGCGGCGCCCGCGCAGCACCGACGATGTCGGGGTGTCGGTCCCCGGCGCCGCGGGCGTGTTGACCAAGCTGGCCAAGTGCTGCACGCCGGTGCCCGGCGATCAGATCATGGGGTTCGTCACCCGCGGTGGCGGAGTCAGCGTGCACCGCACCGACTGCACCAATGCCGCGTCGCTGCAGCAGCAGGCCGAGCGCATCATCGAGGTGCTCTGGGCGCCGTCGCCGTCGTCGGTGTTCTTGGTGGCCATCCAGGTCGAGGCGCTCGACCGGCACCGGCTGTTGTCGGACGTCACCCGGGTGCTGGCCGACGAGAAAGTCAACATCCTCTCCGCGTCGGTGACCACCTCGGGTGATCGGGTGGCGATCAGCCGGTTCACGTTCGAGATGGGCGACCCCAAGCATCTGGGACATCTGCTGGATGTGGTCCGCAATGTCGAAGGTGTCTACGACGTCTATCGCGTGACGTCTGCGGCGTAGGCGACCTGGCAATCGTGTCACCGCAGCGGGCTCTGGTGATGGGGGCCAGCGGCAATGTGGGCGCTTGTGTTACCCGCCGGCTGGTGTCTAGCGGTGCTGATGTCCGGGTGCTGCTACGAAAGACCAGCTCCACCAAGGGAATCGACGTGCTCGACGTCGAGCGGTATTACGGCGATCTTTCTGACGCGGAGCAACTGGCCGCGGCTTTGTCCGATCGCGACGTCGTCTATTACTGCATCGTGGACACCAGGGCCGAGCTGAGAGACCCCGCACCGTTGTTCGAGACCAACGTCAACGGCCTGCGCAAGGTACTCGACGTGGCGGTAACCGCGAACCTGCAACGGTTCGTTTTCCTGAGCACCATCGGCGCCATCGCCATTGGTCGCGACGGTGAAACCGTCGACGAGGACACGCCTTTCAATTGGGCGGACCAAGCCGGCAGCTACATCGACTCACGACGTAAGGCCGAGCAACTGGTGTTGTGCTATGTCGCAGATCACGGGCTTCCTGCAGTCATAGCCAATGTGTCGAATCCATACGGGCCGCCCGATTGGCAGCCGCGCCAAGGGATGTTGGTGCAGCTGGCCGCGCTCGGGAAGCTGCCGTTTTACATCCGCGGGGTCGGGTCTGAAGTGGTCGGGATCGACGACGCCGCCGACGCATTGCTGTTGGCCGCCGAGCGGGGACGAATTGGCCAGCGCTACATCATCTCTGAGCGTTACATGACGCACCGAGAATTGGTCACGATCGCCGCGAAGGCCGTCGGTGCGCGACCACCGCGACTGGGTCTGCCGATGGCAGCGGTGCATGCGTTCGCCCACCTCTCGGATGCTGCGGGATGGCTGCTGCGCCGCGACTTCGCGCTCAGCAGGCAAAGCGCCCGGCTTGCCGAGCTGACCTCGCCGGCCAGCCACGATAAGGCGACCCGAGAACTCGGCTGGTATCCGCGGCCCACCGAAGAGTTCATCGCCCGGGCCGCACAAGCCTATGTAGATAGGGCGCGTTAGCGCAGCCGAGCCGATGTGATGGTGACTTCGGTTGCGGGCGTACCGTCGTCGCCACCGCCGGCGACGCCGGCCGCGGCGATCTTGTCCAGCGTCGCCAGGCCGCTGGCGTCGATGGTGCCGAATACGGTGTATGCCGGCGGCAACTGCGAGTTGCGGTAGACCATGAAAAACTGGCTGCCGTTGGTGTTCGGTCCGGCGTTGGCCATCGCCAGCGTGCCGCGCGGATACATCACCGGCTTCTTCAGCGCGGGATCGCGGGCCGGGTACTGATCGGCCGGGTATTCGTCGGCGAACTGGTAGCCCGGGCCTCCGGTACCGTCGCCTCTCGCGTCACCACACTGCAATACCGACAGACCCGGCGAGGTGGTGAGCCGGTGGCACTGAGTGTCGTCGAAGAACTTCTGCTGCACCAGGCTGACGAAACTGTGCACAGTGCAAGGCGATTCGTTGTTCGCGAGTTGCAGGCCGATCTTGCCGCGGTTGGTGACGATGTTCACGCCGACCTTAGCGGGATGGGTCGAAACTTCGCCGGCGTCGGGCGGGTTCACCGGCTTGCTGGCGGAGTCGGTTGACGCCGGGTACTCGCAGTCGGCACCCAAACCGGCGGAGGGGACAAACGGCGGAAGCTGCCCCGCCGACGGTTTGACCGAGGTGGTCGCCGTGGTGCTGCTCGTGGTGGACGTGCTGGTCGGGGCGGCGGACGTCGTCGCTGTGCCGCCGCGGTCCGAGGAGGTCGTGGCGCTGATGATCACCAGCGCGATCACCCCGAACAGCGCCACCCCCGCTGCGACCATTGCGCCCAGGAGGGCCAGGGTGTGGCTGTTCTCGGATTCGTCGACCTGATCCGGCCGCGGTGCAGCGGTCGAATGGCCGGGTGCGGGCTGGGAACGGCCCGATGGCTTCGGACTCAGCGGGCTCGGCGGTGGACTGAAGCGGTTGTCCAACGCTGCTCGTGCGGCTTCGGCCAACTGCGGAGCTGTCTGGTAGCGCGCCTGGGGGCTTTTGGCCATAGCCGCGGCGATCACGGCGTTGAATGCCGGCGCTATGCCGGGGGAGGACGTCGAGGGTCGCGGCGGTGGGGCGGTCACGTGCCCAGCGTGCTGCTCTTCGAAGGTGTCTCCGGGATACGGCTGTTGTCCGGTCAGGCATTTGTGTAGCACGCAGGCCAGCGAATAGATGTCAGCGCGGGAATCGCCTGCGCTACTGAATCTTTCGGGCGCCATGTAGGCGCCGGGCACATGGCCCATGCTGGCTCCGGCAATATCTGCGGCGTTGCGCGCTATCCCAAAGTCTGTCAGGTAGACGAAATCTCGCGGTGCGACCAAAATATTCGACGGCTTGACGTCGCCGTGGACGAGCCCCGCTCGGTGCGCGCTATCAAGGGCCGCGGCGACTTGCTCGACGATCGTGACCGCGCGGGCAGGAAGTATTCGGCCGCCCTCGTTTCTGATCAGGCGACCGAGGTTGGTGCCCTCGATCAACCCCATGTCCACATACAGCCGGCCGTCGATCTCGCCATAGTTGTGGATCGGCACCACGTGGCGGTTATCGAGGCCGGCGGCTGCGGCTACGTCGCGGTTGAACTGGTCGAGGAACTCTGAATTCTCGCCCATTTCCGCCGCGAGCACCTTGAGGGCAACTACCTGGTTGGTGACGGTGTCGTTGGCTCGGAAGACTCTTCCCGTTGTGCCACGGCCGATTAGGTCGAGAAGCTGGTAGCGCCCGAATGTCGTCACCTGCACAAAGGGTTCTCCTGTCAGCTGCCGAGGGCTCCGAAGATTCGATCAGTCCAGCCGCACTGATTTGATCGTGACTGGGGTGGCTGGTTGGCCGTCCTGACCGCCGCCGGCGACGCCGCCTTTGGCGATTTTGTCCAGGGTGGCCAGCCCGTCTTGTTGAATCTTGCCGAACACGGTGTATTCCGGTGGCAGCTGGGTGTCCTTGTACACCATGAAGAACTGGCTGCCGTTGGTGTTCGGTCCGGCGTTGGCCATCGCCAGCGTGCCGCGCGGGTAGATCACCGGTTCGTGGGCCGTAGGGTCGTCAGGCGTGTACAGGTTGGACGGATACTCGTTGGCGAACTGATAGCCCGGGCCGCCGGTGCCGTCAGCGGTCGGGTCGCCGCACTGCACCACCGCCGAGGTCGGCGAGGCGGTGAGCCGGTGGCATCGGGTGTTGTCGAAGAATTTCTGCTGCGCCAGGCTAACGAAACTGTTGACAGTGCAAGGTGATTCGTTGTTAGCGAGCAACAAGCCGACCGGGCCCTGGTCGGTCATCATGCTGACACTGACCTGAGCGGGGTCGGTGGGCACTTTGCCCTGCCGCGGCGGCTTCACCGGCTTGCTGGCCGGTTCCGCCGAAGGCACGTACTGGCAGTTGGCGCCGAGGTTGGCGACTGGTTTGAACGGTGGCAGCGGCGGAATGTCCGACGGCGAGCCCGCGGCGGCGCTGGCCGTCGTGCTCGCGCTGGCCGAAGCCTGCGTGTTCTTGTGCTCGTGGTTGGTGTAGAAGACGGTGAACACCACCGCGGCGACCACGACCACTGCCGCAACCGGCGCCCCGACGATCACCAGCATCCGACGACGACGGGCCTGCTGTGCGCGCCGTTCCAGCTGCCGTTCGAGTTTGCGTCTGGCCGTCGCACGTCGCTGTTCGTTGGTCGGCACCGCCGATATCCCTCCGTGGTTGTGTGCTGAGTCAGCAAAGAGTGTGCCAGTTGACGCTGGATAGGGGTGGCGCGGCCCATGCCGGGCGTGGGAGATGGGAAACTGGAGATCGTGTTAATCACCGGATTTCCCGCTGGGTTGCTGCAGTGCAACTGCTACGTGCTGGCGCCCCACCCCGGAGCCGACGCCATCATCGTCGACCCGGGCCAGCGTGCGATGGGCCAGCTGCGCCGCGTCCTGGACAAGAATCGGCTGACTCCCGCGGCGGTCCTGCTCACCCACGGCCACATCGACCACATCTGGTCAGCGCAGAAGGTGTCCGACACCTTCGGCTGCCCCGCCTACATCCACCCCGAGGACCGGTTCATGCTGACCGACCCGATCAAGGACTTCGGGCCGAAGCTGGGCCAGCTGCTGTTCGCCGCGATCTTCCGCGAGCCCAAACAGGTCATCGAGCTGGACCGCGACGGCGACAAGATCGATCTCGCCGGGATCAGCGTCACCGTCGACCACACGCCCGGCCACACCCGCGGATCGGTGGTCTTCCGAGTCACGAACGCTCAGGACGACAAAGACGACAACGACGTCGCGTTCACCGGCGACACGCTGTTCGAGCGCTCGGTGGGCCGGACCGACCTGTTCGGCGGCAGCGGTCGCGACCTGATTCGCTCGATCGTCGACAAGTTGTTGGTCCTCGACGACAAAACCGTGGTGCTTCCTGGACACGGCAATGCCACCACCATCGGCGCGGAACGGCGGTTCAACCCGTTCCTCGAAGGTCTGAGCTCGTGAGCCAGTCGACGCCGTTTTCCGGGCCCAAGGGTGTACCGGATTACGTCCCGCCGGATTCGGCGACATTCGTCGCAGTGCGGTCGGGCCTGCTCGACGCCGCCCGCCGGGCCGGCTACAGCGACATCGAGCTTCCCATCTTCGAGGACACCGCACTGTTCGCCCGCGGCGTGGGCGAGTCCACCGACGTGGTCACCAAGGAGATGTACACCTTCGCCGACCGCGGCGGCCGCTCGGTGACGCTGCGGCCGGAGGGCACCGCCTGCGTGGTGCGCGCGGTGATCCAGAACGGCCTGGACCGCGGCGCGCTGCCGGTCAAACTGTGTTACGCGGGCCCGTTCTTCCGCTACGAGCGGCCTCAGGCCGGCCGCTACCGCCAGATGCAGCAGGTCGGTGTGGAGGCGATCGGTGTCGACGACCCCGCGCTGGATGCCGAGGTGATCGCCGTCGCCGACGCCGGATTCCGCTCGTTGGGCCTTGATGGGTTCCGGCTGGAAATCACCTCGCTCGGCGACAACACCTGCCGTCCGCAGTATCGGGAAATACTGCAGGACTTCTTATTTCAGCTTGACCTTGACGAGGAAACGCGCAAGCGCGCCGAGATCAATCCGCTGCGGGTGCTCGATGACAAGCGTCCGGAAGTCAAGGCGATGACGGCCGACGCTCCGGTGATGCTCGACCACCTCTCCGATGTGGCCAAGCAGCACTTCGAGACTGTGCTGGCGCATCTCGACGCGCTGGGCGTGCCCTACGTCATCAACCCGCGGATGGTCCGCGGATTGGACTACTACACCAAGACCACCTTCGAGTTCGTGCACGACGGGCTGGGCGCGCAATCCGGCATCGGCGGGGGTGGCCGCTACGACGGTCTGATGCGTGAACTCGGCGGACAGGACTTATCGGGTATCGGGTTCGGTATCGGCGTCGACCGCACCATGTTGGCGCTGCGCGCCGAGGGCAAAGAGCTCGGCCGCTCTACCCGGTGCGACGTGTTCGGAGCGCCACTGGGCGAGCAGGCCAAGCTGCGGCTGGCTGTGTTGGCCGGGCAGCTGCGAGCCGCCGGGGTGCGGGTGGATCTGGCGTACGGCGGGCGCGGCATCAAGGCCTCGATGCGCGCCGCCGACCGATCCGGCGCGCGGCTGGCGCTGGTCGCCGGTGATCGCGACATCGAAGCCGGAACCATCGGCGTGAAGGATCTGAGCACCGGCGATCAAGTCGATGTGGCAACGGATTCCGTTGTTGCCGAGGTACTTTCGCGGCTGGGCGCGGTTTGAGCTAGGCAGCCGCCGCGACTTTTGCGGCTAACGCGGCAAGCTTCTCGTCCAGCGCCAGTGCGGCCGCCTGCAGCGGCGGGTTGTCGTCGACGACCATCAGCGACGACGGCTTGAGGTAGGTCAGGCTGCTTCGGTTGTGGTCTTCTTCCAGCAGCAGCAGTTCCACGGGTGCGAACAGCCCGGCCGTCAGGTCGTGCCGAAGCATCGTGATCGAGATCAGCGGATTGCCGAGGATGGCACGCAGCGCTTTGCGGTTGATTCCGGCCGTCTCGAGCCACCCGCTGTGATGAATGAGGTGCATCAGCATGAACTCGCTGGAACCGAGCTGGCGGGTGATCTCGGTGGCGAACGATTCCCAGTCGTGAAAGTAAGCGCCGGGAAGATCGCTGATCGACTCGGGCCTTTCGCCGACCTCCGCGAGTAATGCGGCCACGACCTGTTCGTAGGTCTTGTCGCTGTCGATGCGTATCCGAACGCCGTCGAATCGGGTTTCCCGAGGATCAAGAGATGACACGGTCGCTCTCCTCGCTAGGCGTGTGATCGGCAAGCAGGCTTAACAATTCGCGCACGATTCTACGAGCAGTTCCTCCTCGCGGAGGCGACGGGCGAACTGCTCAGGAACGGCCGTGCTTGACCTGGTTAAACGCCACCCCGCGATCGGCGGCGTATTCGCGCGGAAAGCCCAGTACCCGCTCGCCAATCACGTTGCGGGCCATCTCTGTGGTGCCGCCGCCCAGCGCCGCGGTTTGACGGGATAGGTAGCGCTCGCCGACGAAGAGCAGGTCTTCGTGCCCACCCACGACGCCGACACTGGCGGCGATCGCCAGCGCGGTATCGACCTCGAGGGCAACCTCCTCGGCCTGGAAAAGCCGGATCAGCGAGCCGGCGGTCGAGGGGAGTGAGCCGTCCAGCACGCCGCGGTAGACGTGTTCGATCAACTGCTCCCACACCGCGCGGTGGGTCAGCGCGTGGCCGGCCGCTTCGCGTACGCGTTCGTTGCCTGAAAGCCCGGCCGCCTGCAGCAGCGCGGGGTAATCGGGTGGCTGTTCCTGGTTGTTCTCGCTGCCGCTGCCGCTGGCGAATTCGGAGCCGCCGCCGACCGCGCGCCGCTCGTGATACAGCTGGCGCGAGGCCACCTCCCAGCCCTTGCCGACCTCGCCGACCACCGCGTCGTCGCGCAGTTCCAGGTCGTCGAAGAACTCCTCGCAAAACTCCGTGGATCCATTGACCTGCTTGATCCGGCGCAGCGTGATGCCCGGGCTGTGCATGGGCACCAGAAACATCGTCAGACCGTCGTGCTTGGGCACATCCCAGTTCGTTCTGGCCAGCAGCAGTCCGTAGTCGGCGGCGAACGCGCCGGTGCTCCACGTCTTGGCGCCGTTGACCACCCACTTGTCGCCGCGTCGCTCGGCGCGGGTGATCACGCCCGCCAAATCGGAGCCGCCGCTAGGCTCCGAAAGCAGCTGAACGAGCACCTCGTCACCGCGCAGCGCGGCCGAAATGTGTTGCCGCTTCTGCTCTTCGGTGCCAGTGTCGAGGATCGTCGCGGCGCAGATAGTGAAAGTTGGGGTATTCAAGATCAGCGGCATCTCGTAGCACACGCTTTCGGCATCGAACGCCTTCTGATAGTCGATATCCAGCCCGAGCCCGCCGTATTCGGTGGGGAAGCAGATCCCGGCGAACCCGCCGTCATAGAGCCGGCGCTGCAATGTGCGGACGTGCTGCCAGGACGTCTCGTCGCCGCGGTCGGCGTACGGCGGATTTTGCGGGTCGATGTGCGGCATGGAGTCGGCGAGCCAGGTGCGGGCCCGCTCGGCGAACGCCGCCACCGGCTCGGTCATGACGACAGCTCGCGTGAATGCATCTAACGTCTCCGGAGAGTCACATTGGCCTCAAACGGTAATGACGTTACCACCTGGTCAGTGACAGGGCTTACCCCGCGGCGGCGCCGCCGACAGTAGCGGCGCTCACCACGACGCTGACCGTGCTTGCGCCGTTGTCCGACGCGATGACCAATTCGGGGGCGTCGGGCGCCGAGACAACATGTCCTCCGGTGACGGCCACGTCATAGCCGTTGGGGAACTCGACGGACGGCACCGCGATCGTGGTCTCCGAGCCGGCCGGGAAGCTGCCCATACCGTCGGCCTCGGCGGTGGAGTAGCTGAAGTCGAAGGTGCCGTTCTCAAAAAAGTACGAAGTCGGGGTGCCCGAGATCAGCTGCGGATAAGGCTCGGCGAGCGTCTCCAGGTTGGCGGTGTTGACGTTGGTGCCGGTCGGTGGCAGCTCCGGGTTGAACACCAGCGACTCGGAGTCCGGCGGCGACGCGGAGGTGGTGATGTCGCCTTGGCCGCTGTAGGCCCACTCGGTCCAACCGATCAGACGCAGGTCGGCGCCCTGCAGCGGCGCCAAGATTTGGGACTGGGTGCTGGTGGCCCCGAACTCGGTCATGAACGCCGGGATACCGTGTGCCTGCGCGTACGCCTCGGCATTTCCGACGACGGCGCTGACGCTCGGCAAGCAACCCAGCGGCCCGAGGTCGAACTCGCAGTAGTCGTGGAAAGACAAAACGGTGTTCGTGGCGTTCACCGTACCCAGATCGGTGGGCAGGCTCGCGTTGGATAAAACGTTGGGTTCGAAGAAAATCGGTGTGGTCGGATCGACGGCCCGGATCGCATCGGCTCCCTGGTTGTAGAACGGCGTCAGCTGCTGACTGTCGAAGTACGGGCTGCCAAACAGGGTCGAGAAGAATGTCGACCCGCCCGGCGATGGTTCATTGATGAGCTCGAACCCGGCCACGTTGGAGTTGCCGTTGAAGGCATTGGCGACGTACTCCAACATTTGCGCGTAATTGTTCTCCAGACCAACACCATTCGGTGCGTCAGCGTTAGTCCAGAACGCATCCCAGGCGTGCTGCTCCGCGGGGTTGAAGAAGATGTTGAGCGGGAAGCTCGTTGGCGAGTTGGGCAGCCCGCCGTCCTGCACCGCCCACGCCGGCGCGCCTTCGCCGCCGAATTCGGTGCTGTATGCGTCCTGATGGAAATCGAGGATGCTGTGGATGCCGTGGTTGCCCAGGGTCTGCACGGTCTGCTCGATCGAGTTGAGGTAGGCGGTGTCGAAGACGCCGGGTTGGGGCTCGAGGTCAGCCCAGATGACGCCCAGCCGCACGGCGTTAAAGCCGTTGGCGGCCAAGAACGCTGCGTCGTCGTCGCTGAACCCGCTGGCGCTGGGCTCACCGGGCGGAATCTTGTACACCTCGTTGAGCCCGTGCAATATGACGACCTGTCCGTCGCTGTTGGTCAGCCAGCTGCCGGTCGTTCCGATGGCGTCGGATCCGGAGGTTGCGCCGGCGGCGTGGTCGCCGACCATGCCGTGCAGGCCCAACGCGCCGGCGTTGCCGCCGGCCCCACCAAGAGCGGGCAAACCATCGGGGGTGCTGCCGTCGCCGGCATTACCCCCGTCGCCGCCGTTGCCTAGGACCGATCCGCCCGCACCACCGTCGCCACCGGCGGCGCCGGCGCCGCCGTCGCCACCGGCCCCGCCGTCGCCGACCATCCCTGCATCGCCGCCATGACCGCCTGCAACGCCGGCCTCGGTGCTGTCCCAGCCGGCCCCGCCGTCGCCGAACAACGCACCGGCAGCGCCACCGTCGGGGTCAGCCAGCGTCCCGGGTGTGCCGTCGCCGATCAGAAATGTCCCGGCCGCCGAGTTGATGAACCCGTCGACCTGCTCACCGACGCTGCTGTTGATCCAACTCTCAATGGCGGCGTGAGTCGGGGCGTAGATGAACTGGTTGAACAGCTCGGCGGAGTCGGGAGCCGCAGCCGCAGTGGCCGCGGTCGCCGCGCTTTCCGCGGCGAACGTCGGATCCAAGCTCGTCGCCAACGTGCTCACCTCGGTGGCCAGTCCGGGGTCGATACTGGATAGCGAGTTGAGGATGGGCTCGAGGATCAGCTCGAACTCGTCGGCGTGAGCGGGCGGCGCGGTGACCAACGGTGACATGCCGAAGGCGAAGAATGCTCCCGCGGTCGCGACAACTACCTCGATGCTGCGGTGACGCGCCATTGGACCCTTCCTAAGACACACGTGGGATATGAGTCGGGCGCGCTTCAACCTAACAAATTACTGATAAACAATCTAGATTTTGCTGAGTAGCGCGGGCTAGATCTTCAAATACCCTTTGTCGGCGGGGATTTGAGCCGCCGTGACCAGCGATGAGGCATCGCCGGCCAGCCACACCACGATGTCGGAG
>NZ_JBATXN010000477.1:0-9851 GCF_049673265.1 Mycobacterium sp.
GTGCAGGCCTGGGTCGTCGGGCCGGGCCTGGGCACCGACGAGACCGGAGCTGCCGCACTGTGGTTCGCGCTGGGCACCGACCTGCCGGTGCTGGTTGACGCCGACGGGCTGACCATCCTTGCGGCTCACCCCGACATGGTCAGCGGCCGCCGCGCCCCGACCTTGCTGACGCCGCACGCCGGTGAGTTCGCCCGACTGGCCGGCGCCCCTCCCGGCGACGACCGCGTCGGCTCCACCCGCAAGCTCGCCGACGCACTCGGGGTCACCGTGCTGCTGAAGGGCAACGTCACCGTCATCGCCGAGCCGGGCGGGCCCGTCTACCTGAATCCGGCCGGGCAATCCTGGGCCGCGACCGCCGGGTCTGGTGATGTGCTGTCCGGGATGATCGGCGCGCTACTCGCCGCCGGCCTGCCGACCGGCGAAGCCGCAGCCGCTGCGGCCTTCGTGCATGCCCGCGCGGCCGCGCTGTCAGCCGCCGACCCCGGCCCGGGTGACGCGCCGACATCGGCGTCACGGATCGTCCCGCATATTCGAGCCGCCCTGGCCCGCCTGTAGTCGCAGAAAGGAACTCCTGTGCCACAACACCCATCCCTGCCCGCCCACTCGATCGCGCCCGCCTATACCGGTCGCCTGTTCACCACCCCGGTGCCGGCATTGCGGCTGCCCGAGGAATCCATGGACCCCGAAGCCGCATACCGGTTCATCCACGACGAGCTGATGCTCGACGGCAGCTCGCGGCTGAACCTGGCGACGTTCGTCACCACCTGGATGGATCCCCAGGCGGACCGGCTGATGGCAGAGACGTTCGACAAGAACATGATTGACAAGGATGAGTACCCGCTGACGGCAGCAATCGAGCAGCGCTGCGTGTGCATGGTCGCCGACCTCTTCCACGCCGACGGCCTGCGCGACGACGACCCGTCCAGTGCCATCGGGGTGTCGACGATCGGCTCCAGCGAGGCGGTCATGCTCGGCGGGCTGGCGCTCAAGTGGCGGTGGCGCGAAAAGGTCGGCAAGGACTGGAAGGGCCGCACCCCCAACCTGGTAATGGGCTCCAACGTCCAGGTGGTCTGGGAGAAATTCTGCCGCTACTTCGACGTCGAACCGCGCTATCTGCCGATGGAGGAGGGGCGTTACGTCATCACGCCCGAGCAGGTCGTCGAGGCCGTCGACGATGACACCATCGGGGTGGTGGCGATCCTGGGGACCACCTACACCGGTGAACTCGAACCCATCGCCGAGATCTGCGCAGCGCTGGACAAATTGGCGGCCGGCGGGGGCGTGGACGTTCCGGTGCATGTCGATGCCGCCAGCGGCGGATTCGTGGTGCCCTTTCTGCACCCCGAGCTGAAATGGGACTTCCGGCTGCCACGGGTCGTGTCGATCAACGTCAGTGGGCACAAGTACGGATTGACCTACCCCGGTATCGGGTTCGTTGTGTGGCGCAGCAAGGAGTACTTACCCGAGGACCTGGTGTTCCACGTGAATTATTTGGGCGGCGACATGCCGACCTTCACGCTGAACTTCTCTCGCCCCGGCAATCAGGTCGTCGGCCAGTACTACAACTTTCTGCGGCTGGGCCGCGAGGGCTACACGCAGGTCATGCAGACGCTGTCGTCGACCGCGCGCTGGCTGGGTGAGCAGCTGCGGGGCGGCGAGCACTGCGAGCTGATCTCGGATGGCTCGGCGATCCCCGTCGTCGCCTTCCGGCTGGCTCGCGGCCTGGGCTACACCGAGTTCGACGTCTCCCACGAGCTGCGGGGCTTCGGCTGGCAGGTACCGGCCTACACCATGCCCGACAACGCCACCGACGTCTCGGTGCTGCGCATCGTGGTGCGAGAGGGGCTCTCCGCCGACCTGGCCCGGGCGCTGCACGACGATGCCCGTACCGCGCTGAATAGCCTCGACAAGCTCAAGCCCAGCGGCCACTACAAAGCCGAGCATTTCTCCCACTGACGGTTTTGCGCCACGAGGGTAACAGCAGGGCGATTTTCGACCGATTTTCTGGCCGTGGCGTTACGCGTCGGCGACGCTTTTGCAGTTCTGGGACAATGGCGGCCGTGGCTACGCCGATATCCCTGACCCCGGGCGTCCTCGCAGAGGCCGTGGTGGACTTGGATGCCATTGCGCACAACGTGCGGGTGCTGCGCGAGCACGCTGGCGATGCGCAAGTGATGGCCGTGGTCAAGGCCGACGGCTATGGGCACGGCGCCACCCAGGTGGCCCGCACTGCGCTGGCCGCCGGTGCCGCGGAGTTGGGTGTCGCGACCGTCGACGAGGCGCTCGCGCTGCGCGCCGACGGCATCGCCGCGCCCGTGCTTGCCTGGCTGCACCCGCCCGGCATCGACTTCGGACCCGCGCTGCTGGCCGACATCGAGATCGCGGTCTCCTCGGTGCGCCAGCTCGAGCAGCTATTGGATGCGGCGCGTCGCACCGGCCGCACCGCCACCATGACGGTCAAGGTGGACACCGGGCTGAACCGCAACGGCGTCGCCCCTGGCCACTACCCGGCGATGCTGACCGCGTTACGTCAAGCCATCGCCGAGGACGCGGTCCGGCTGCGCGGGCTGATGTCACACATGGTCTACGCCGACCAGCCCGACAACCCGATCAATAACGTTCAGGCAGGGCGGTTTACCGAGCTAGTGGCGCAGGCACGCAGTCAGGGCCTGCGCTTCGAGGTGGCCCATCTGTCCAATTCATCGGCCACGATGTCGCGTCCCGACCTGGCCTTCGACATGGTCCGGCCTGGCATCGCGGTATACGGCTTGAGCCCTGTGCCGAGCCTTGGCGATATGGGTCTGATACCGGCGATGACGGTGAAATGCGCTGTCGCATTGGTGAAGTCGATTCACGTTGGCGAGGGCGTGTCGTACGGGCACACCTGGATCGCCGAGCGTGACACCACGGTCGCGCTGATGCCGATTGGCTACGCCGACGGTGTTTTCCGGTCGCTGGGCGGGCGGCTGGACGTCCTGATCAACGGCAGGCGGTGCCCCGGCATTGGGCGGATCTGCATGGACCAGTTCGTCGTTGACCTGGGTCCGGGGGCCGTCGATGTCAACGAAGGCGACGAGGCGATCCTGTTCGGACCCGGCACGCGGGGTGAACCGACCGCGCAGGAGTGGGCAGATCTGCTGGACACCATCCATTACGAAGTGGTGACCAGTCCGCGCGGACGCATCACCAGGACCTACCGCGAGGCCGGAAATCGTTGAGCGATGCGAACAATGATGGCTTCCACGCGGACAGGGCCGGCCTGGCGCGGTGGCTGGCAGGTGCCGCCGGTTTGGGTGCGGTAGGAACCATCGCCGGGGTTACCGCGGCGCGTTCGATGACCCGGCGTGCAGAAATCGAAGACCCTTATGCCCACGAGAACTTCGAGACACTCGATGGCGACCGCAGTTATGTGGTGACAACACCCGATGGCGTGCCGCTGGCGGTGCGCGAGGTCGGGCCCGCCGACGCGGCACTGACGGTGGTGTTCGCGCACGGATTCTGTCTTCGCATGGGAGCCTTCCACTTTCAGCGCATGCGACTGTCTGACGAATGGGGTCCGCAGGTCCGCATGATTTTCTACGACCAGCGCGGCCACGGCCGATCCGGCGAGGCTCCGCCGGAAACCTACACGATCACACAGCTGGGCATGGACTTAGAGACGCTGCTGCAAGTGATCGCGCCGCGTGGCCCGATCGTGGTCGTCGGTCATTCGATGGGCGGGATGACGGTGTTGTCGCACGCTCGGCAGTACCCGCACCACTACGGTAGCCGTATCGTCGGAGCTGCGTTGATTGCTTCTGCGGCACAAGGAGTTGCGAAGTCACCGCTGGGCGAGATTCTGAATAACCCGGCACTGGAGGCTGCTCGGTTCGCCGCGCGGTCAGCTCCCAAACTGGTTCAACGCGGCCGCAACGCGACCCGTTCTCTGATCGGGCCGATCCTGCGAGCCGCGTCCTATGCAGACATTAACGTCAGCCCGAGCATCGTCGCGTTCTCGGAGAAGATGATGCTCGAAACCCCGATCCCGACCATGATCGAGTTTCTGCATGCGTTGGAAATCCACGACGAAACCGACGCGCTGTCGACGTTGGCGAACATCCCGACGTTGGTCGTCTGCGGCGACCACGACTTGGTCACCCCAGCCGAATACTCGACAAAGTTGGCCGACGCGCTGCCAGAGTCCGAATTGGTGATCGTTTCCAGGTCAGGCCATTTGGTGTTGCTGTCCAAGCCGGAGCCGATCAACGACGGGTTGGTGCGGCTGGTCAAGCGGGCGACGCCAGGCAGGTTCGCAGCATTGAGCCAGCGGTGGCGCGATCGGATCCGGCGCCGTGGCTGAAGGCCAGTCCGGCATGGCCACGCTGCCACATGTCGAAGACACCGTCGCGTTCGGGTCGCGTCTGGGCAGCCAGCTGCGAGCCGGGGACGTCGTGGTGCTTTCCGGCCCGCTTGGCGCTGGGAAAACCGTTCTGGCCAAGGGGATTGCCGCAGCGATGGATGTCGACGGACCCGTCACGTCGCCGACGTTCGTCCTGGCGCGGGTGCATCCGGCACGACGGGCTGGCGCCCCGGCGATGATCCACGTCGACGTCTACCGATTGCTGGAGCACACCGGCGCCGATCTGCTCGACGAGCTCGAATCCCTGGATCTGGACACCGAACTCGACGATGCGGTGGTCGTGGTGGAGTGGGGTGAGGGCCTCGCCGAGCGGTTGTCCGATCGGCACCTCGACGTCCGTCTCGAGCGCATGACGAACTCCGATGTGCGGACGGCGACCTGGCAATGGAGCTGTTCGTGAGCCGCGTCGTGTTGGCCATCGACACCGCGACGCCCGCCGTGACGGCCGGAATAGTCGCCGATGGCGACCTACTGGCCGAGCGGGTCAGCGTCGACGCCCGTGCCCACGCCGAACGGCTCACGCCGAATGTCTTGGGCGCCTTGGCCGATGCCGGGCTGCGGATGGCCGACCTGCAGGCTGTGGTGGTGGGCTGCGGCCCAGGTCCGTTCACCGGCCTGCGGGTGGGTATGGCGACCGCTGCAGCCTACGGGCACGCACTCGGCATCCCGGTGCACGGGGTCTGCAGCCTCGACGCGATCGGCGGGCAGACAACCGGCGAGACACTGGTCGTCACCGACGCCCGCCGACGGGAGGTGTACTGGGCTCGCTATCGCGACGGCGTCAGGATCGAAGGACCGGCCGTCACCGCGCCGGCCGACGTCGACCCTGGTGTCGCGCAGACGGTGGCCGGCTCTCCCGAGCATGCGGCGCTTTTCGGGCTGCCGCTGCGCGAACCATCGTATCCGGCGCCGGCCGGGCTAGTAGCCGCGGTCAAGGAATGGTCCGACAATCCGGCGCCGCTGGTGCCGCTGTATCTGCGTCGGCCGGACGCCAAGACGCTCGCCGAGCGAGAGGCGGCGCCGCGATGACCATCACGATCGGTGCGCTGACCGTGGCCGACGCCGACCGCTGCGCCGAGTTGGAGGCGGCGCTGTTTCCCGGTGACGACCCATGGCCCACAGCCGCGTTCGTTCGCGAACTCGCCGCCACGCACAATCACTACGTAGCCGCCCGTACGGCCGATACGCTTATCGGCTACGGCGGCATCTCGCGATTGGGCCGCACGCCGCCCTTCGAGTACGAAATCCACACCATCGGCGTCGACGCGGCTTATCAAGGCCGCGGCATCGGCCGCCGACTGCTCGACGAACTGCTGAAATTCGCCGCAGGCGCCGTCGTCCACCTGGAAGTCCGCACCGACAATGCGCCCGCGATCGCGTTGTATCGCAGCGTGGGATTCACCCAAGTGGGTCTGCGCCGGCGGTATTACCGGGTCAGCGGGGCCGATGCCTACCTGATGCGGCGGGAAGCCCTATGACGGTCATCCTCGCCATCGAAACCTCTTGCGACGAAACAGGAGTCGGCATCGCGCGACTCGACGACGACGGCACCGTGACGTTGTTGGCCGATGAGGTCGCGTCCAGCGTCGACGAGCACATCCGGTTCGGCGGTGTGGTTCCGGAGATCGCCTCGCGGGCGCATCTGGAGGCGCTCGGACCGGCTACGCGCCGCGCGCTGGCACAGGCTGGCGTGGAAAAGCCGGACATCGTCGCGGCCACCATCGGCCCAGGGTTGGCGGGTGCGCTGCTGGTGGGAGTGGCTGCGGCTAAAGCATATTCGGCTGCCTGGGAGGTTCCGTTTTACGCGGTGAACCATTTGGGCGGGCACTTGGCCGCCGACGTCTACCAGCACGGCCCGCTGCCGGAAAGCGTGGCGCTGCTGGTTTCCGGCGGCCATACCCACCTGTTGCATGTGCGTTCGCTCGGCGAGCCGATCATCGAGCTGGGCAGCACCGTGGATGACGCCGCCGGGGAGGCCTACGACAAGGTGGCCCGCCTACTGGGATTGGGCTACCCGGGTGGCAAGGCGCTCGACGACCTGGCGCGTACCGGTGACGGGCACGCAATTGCTTTCCCGCGCGGCATGACCGGCCCCCGCGATGACGCGTACGCGTTCAGCTTCTCCGGGCTCAAGACCGCGGTGGCACGGTACGTGGAGAGCCACCCGGAGGCAGCAACCGCCGATATCGCCGCCGGCTTTCAGGAAGCCGTCGCCGACGTGCTGACCATGAAGGCACTGCGCGCCGCCACCGAGCTGGGTGTATCGACCCTGCTGATCGCGGGGGGAGTGGCGGCGAACTCGCGGCTGCGCGAGATCGCCGAAGAGCGTTGCGCCGCAGCGGGATTGACGTTGCGGATCCCGCGGCCTCGGCTCTGCACCGACAACGGCGCGATGATCGCTTCCTTCGCCGCGCATCTGGTGGCCGCAGGTGCTGCGCCGTCACCGCTGGACGTGGCCAGCGACCCGGGCCTGCCAGTGGTCAAAGGGCAGCTGCCCTAATCGTCAGCCGGTTTCCCGGGTGACGATCAGCAGGTCGTCGCTGGTTGCCCAGGCTTGGCTGAACGTGGCCATCGGGATCTGCTCGTTGCGGCCATTGGGGGTGCCGCTGTCGTTGAGGTGAACCATGTTGGTGCCGGTGTCGACTCCGGTGACGACGACGGCGTGGTCGGGTTTGGTTCGGTCGCCCTCGCCGGCGGGGTAGTTCCAAATGGTTTCGGCGTTGAGCGCCGCGATCACTTTGTGGCCCCCGGCCAGATCCTGCTCCACCGTCCCCATGCTGTTGCCCGTCGTCAGGTCGGATGGGATGCCGTGTTTCTGCAGCAGCAGGACCATGTCTTGGGGCGAGGTGCCGTCAAAGTGGTATACGTCGCCGCGGTGAGATTCGCTTTTCGTGAAAATCCCGCGTAGCTCCATCCCGATTTGGGAGGGTTCTCTGCCGGTCAGCTGGCCGACCACGTCTGCGACGGCCATCAGGCCGCAGTCTTGTTGGTGCTGGTAGCGCCAGTAAGGGGCGGCAGCTTCGGGGTCGCCATACATTTGGCCGTCGGCGTGAGCGACGTCAGCCAATCCGATGGCGGCCGCGACAAAAAGGGTGGCCACTCCGGCGGTGCGGGTGGTGGCGCTTCGGATGCCGGTGAACATGACGTCATTATGAGCTCGTCGGCCTTGGTGAATCCTTAGAGCGCGATCGACAGGGCGTCTGCCTGCGGTTTTGCTCGTCCGTTCTCGATCGGCGGGCTGACCGATCGGGAAGCAGCGAGGCGACCTTGAGTGCTAGCACTCGCATGTATAGAGTGCTAGGTGGCAATCGCACGAACCCCTGTGCCGGCACCCGCGACGACGACGCGAGGGCGCGGACGAATGCCGAACACCTGGTAATCGAAGGTTCGGGGCAAGGGTCCCGGGCCATAACCGAACAAGTGGAGGCTCCAATCGTGGCGAAGGTGAAGATCAAGCCACTCGAGGACAAGATTCTCGTGCAGGCCAACGAGGCCGAAACCACGACCGCATCCGGTCTGGTCATTCCTGACACCGCCAAGGAGAAGCCCCAAGAGGGCACTGTCGTCGCAGTCGGCCCCGGCCGTTGGGACGAGGATGGCGCAAAGCGGATCCCGGTCGACGTGTCCGAGGGTGACACCGTCATCTACAGCAAGTACGGCGGCACCGAGATCAAGTACAACGGCGAGGAGTACTTGATCCTGTCGGCCCGCGACGTACTGGCCGTCGTTAACAAGTAACGCAAAGCGTGTTTCGCCCCGGCGATCCCCACGTCAACACGTGGCGGATTTCCGGGGCGGACCGCTTTCTTAGACGGGACAAGAAAGACTTATGAGCAAGCAGATTGAGTTCAACGAGACCGCGCGGCGGGCGATGGAAGCCGGCGTGGACAAACTCGCCGACGCGGTGCGGGTGACGCTGGGCCCGCGGGGCCGGCATGTGGTGCTGGCCAAGGCTTTTGGTGGGCCCACGGTAACCAACGACGGTGTCACCGTCGCCCGCGAGATTGACCTGGAAGACCCGTTCGAGAACCTGGGTGCCCAGCTGGTCAAGTCAGTGGCCACCAAGACCAACGACGTCGCCGGCGATGGCACCACCACCGCCACCGTGCTGGCGCAGGCGATCATCAGGGGCGGGCTGCGTCTCGTCGCTGCCGGTGCCAACCCGATCGAGATGGGCTCGGGTATCAGCAAGGCCGCCGACGCGGTGTCCGAGGCGCTGCTGGCCTCGGCCACGCCGGTGTCGGGCCAGAAGGGCATCGCGCAGGTGGCCACGGTGTCATCACGCGACGAGCAGATCGGCGAGCTGGTCGGTGAGGCGATGACCAAGGTTGGCCACGACGGTGTGGTCAGCGTCGAGGAATCGTCCACGCTGAGCACCGAATTGGAGTTCACCGAGGGCGTCGGCTTCGACAAGGGTTTCCTGTCGGCGTACTTCGTCACCGACTTCGACGCGCAACAGGCCGTGCTCGACGATCCGCTGATCCTTCTGCACCGCGACAAGATCAGCTCGCTGCCCGACTTCCTGCCGTTGCTGGAGAAAGTGGCCGAGTCGGGTAAGCCGCTGCTGGTGATCGCCGAAGATGTCGAAGGCGAGCCGCTGTCGACGCTGGTGGTCAACGCGATCCGCAAGACGCTTAAAGCCGTCGCGGTCAAGGCGCCGTTCTTCGGTGACCGTCGTAAGGCGTTCCTGGACGACTTGGCCATCGTGACTGGCGGACAGGTGGTCAACCCCGACGTCGGGCTGACGCTGCGTGAGGTCGGACTCGAGGTGCTCGGTTCGGCCCGGCGCGTGGTGGTCAGCAAGGACGACACGGTGATCGTCGAAGGCGGCGGCACCGCGGACGCCATCGCCGACCGCGCCAGGCAACTGCGCTCGGAGATCGAGGGCAGCGACTCCGACTGGGACCGCGAAAAGCTAGAAGAGCGGCTGGCCAAGCTGGCCGGCGGGGTGGCCGTCATCAAGGTCGGTGCCGCGACCGAAACCGCGCTCAAGGAGCGCAAGGAAAGCGTCGAGGACGCGGTTGCCGCGGCCAAGGCGGCCGTGGAGGAAGGCATCGTCGCCGGCGGTGGGACCGCGTTGCTGGCCGCCCGCAAAGCGCTGACCGACCTGGGGGCCTCGCTATCCGGCGACGAGGCGCTGGGCGTGGGTGTGTTCTCCGACGCGGTTAGCGCGCCGCTGTTCTGGATCGCGGCCAACGCCGGGATGGACGGCTCGGTGGTGGTCAACAAGGTCGCCGGGCTGCCCGCCGGGCACGGGTTCAACGCGGCGACGTTGACCTACGGCGACTTGGCCGCCGACGGAGTTATCGACCCGGTCAAGGTCACCAGGTCCGCGGTACTCAACGCGGCATCGGTGGCTCGCATGGTGCTGACCACCGAGACGGCCATCGTCGAGAAGCCCGCCGACGAGGACGAGCACGCCGGTCACCACCACGGCCACGCTCACTAACAG
>NZ_JBATXN010000478.1:0-6059 GCF_049673265.1 Mycobacterium sp.
GCGCTGGGAGTCTCGCAGGCACGAGATTCGCAGCGTCACCCAGCGTCAAGAAGACGCGATCGCGCCATGACGTCGGCGCGCACTGCCGAGCGTCGCGCCTTGCCGGCGTCGTCGCGCAGCGGCGTATCGACGAATTCGACGCTGGCCGGCACCTTGTATGCGGCGATGCGCTCGCGCAGAAACGCCTGCACCGTCTGCTCATCCATTGGCGACGCCGCCTGAACCAGCGCGTACGGCACCTGGCCCAGATCCTCATCGGGTACACCAACGACCAAGCAGGACAACACATCCGGATGCGCAGACAGGGCGTTCTCGATTTCGGCAGGGTATACGTTACGGCCGCCGACGGTGAACATGTCGACCCGGCGATCCGACAGGTACAAAAACCCGTCCTCGTCGAAATAGCCGAGATCTCCCAACGAGTCCCAGCCGTCGCGAGCCTTCGCGGTGGTACCGATGTAGCGGTAGGTCGGCGCACTGCCCGGGCTCGGGCGCATGTAGATCTCCCCGACCACGCCCGGCGGGCACGGGTTGCCGTCGTCGTCGAGCACCTTCATTTCGCCCATGACCGCCACACCGACGGACCCGCGGTGGCTTAGCCACTGGTCGCCGGAGATGAAGGTCATCGCCTGAAATTCGGTGCCGCCGTAGAGCTCCCAGACCTTTTCGGGGCCCACTAGGTCGATCCAGGCCTGCTTGACGGCCGGCGGGCAGGGCGCGCCCAGGTGCCAGAACCGCCGGATCGAGGAAAGGTCATAGGAATCCGGATCTGCATGGTAGACCGGCAGCGCCCGCTGCATCATCGTCGGCACCGCGGTGACGAGCTGGGGGCGATGCTCAGTGATTAGTCGCAGGAACTCGTGCGGGTCGAACCGGCTCATCAGCACCAGGTGGCAGCCCATGATCAGCGCGACCGTCGCGCCGGTGTAGCCGGTGGTGTGGGTCAGCGGCACCGGCACCAGCGTGGTATCGCCCTCCTGGCCGCCAATGGCGTATCCCAGTGCCGGTCCGAGCCGGCTGTCACCGCCTGCCTCGATCAGCTTGGGGCGCCCAGTGCTGCCGCCGGAGCCGATCGAGCGCCAGCATGGTGACACCGTTTCCGGTAGCGGCTCATCCGGCAACGCCCGGTCGGGGACGAAACCTTGAGGAACACTTGGTATTTCGGTGTGCGCGCGCCCCACGAGCAGCGCGCGTGGCCGCAGTGCCAGCAGGCCCTCGAACTCCGCGTCTGGCAGCCGCGCGGATAGCGGTTGGGGCACCGCGCCCAGTTTCCAGCACGCCACCATGGCCTGCACGCACTCGACGGAGTTGGGCAGGGCGATGGTCACGTAGTCCCCGACGCCGACGCCGTGCTCCGCATAGGCGCGTGCCAGCCGGTTGGTCGATTTGTCGAGTTCGGCGCGAGTGATGGTGCGCCCGTCGCAGGTGACGGCGGGTTCGTCGGGCGCGATCTCCGCCAGCCGGGAGATCTGGGCGCCGATCGGCAGGATCGGCGCGGTCACGAGTAGGCGCCCTGCCGTTCGAAGATGCGGCGCGGGTTGTCGACGAGCATGGTGTGCAGCTGCTCGTCGGTGACGCCGCGTTCCTTCAGCGCGGGAATCACGTCGTTGTGGATGTGCAGGTAATGCCAATTGGGCGCGGCCACCGGCAACAACTCCTCGGGCAGCGCGTCGAAGTAGCAGTTGGCGTCGTGCGACAGCACCATCTTGTCGGCGTGGCCTCGCTCGCACATCGTCGCCACGATGTTGACTCGTTCCTCGAACGGCAGGATCACGTCGATGCCGAACCGGTCCATCCCGAGGTAGGAGCCGGCGGAGATGAGCTCCTCGAGGTAGCCGACGTCGGTGCTGTCGCCGGAATGGCCGATGATCACCCGGCTCAGGTCGACCCCCTCTTCTTCGAAGATCCGTTGTTGCTCGAGTCCGCGGCGCAGCCCCGCGTGGGTGTGCGTGGAGATCGGCACCCCGGTGCGCTTGTGCGCTTGCGCGACCGCGCGCAGCACCCGCTCAACTCCGGGGGTGATACCCGGCTCGTCGGTGGCGCACTTGAGGATTCCCGCCTTGATGCCGGTGTCGGCGATGCCCTGCTCGATGTCCCGGACGAACATGTCTGTCATGATTTCCGGACCGCCCAGCTGGCCGCCCGGGCCCATGTAGTGGAAACAGAACGGGACGTCGTTGTAGGTGTAAAGGCCGGTCGCGACGACGATGTTCAGCTCGGTCTGCGCGGCGACCCGCGCGATGCGCGGGATGTAGCGGCCCAGCCCGATCACCGTGAGGTCGACGATGGTGTCCACGCCCCGGGCCTTGAGTTCGCTGAGCCGGGCGACGGCGTCGGCCACCCGCTTATCCTCGTCACCCCATGCTTCGGGGTAGTTCATCGCGATTTCCGTGGTCATGATGAACACGTGCTCATGCATGAGCGTTACGCCGAGATCGGCTGTATCGATGGGTCCGCGAGCGGTGTTTAGTTCTGACACGTAGTCGATGCTAAGTCGTTTATCGTCCTAGCATCAGGGGCTTCGGCGGACCGGCCGCAAGGTTGCTCTCTGGCGATCGTCAGAATGCGGCGTCGTCGAGGTCCATCAATGCGGTCGAGGTGCGGGCCAAGATGCCGCGCGTCGCGGTGATCTCGGGCAACACGTTGGCGGCAAAGAACTGCGCCGCGGCGATCTTGCCCTCATAGAAAGCCTGCTCCTTGCCGCTGGCACCGGAATCGAGTGCGCGCAAGGCGATTTCAGCGTGGTAAAGCAGCTGCCAACCGATGAGCAGGTCGCCGACCGCGAGCAGATACCGCACCGAGCCGAGGCCGACCTTGTACAGCTCCGTCGGGGCTTCGGCCGAGCCCATCAGATAGCCGGTCAGGGTAGCCGTAATCGCCTGCACATCCTCCAAGGCGGTGCGCAGGTAGGTGCGATCCACCTTGAGTCGTTGATCGGCGACGTCGCTGTCGATGAAGGACTGGATCTGCGTGGCCAGGTGTGCCAGCGCCACACCCTTGTCGCGTGCGATTTTTCGGAAGAAGAAGTCCTGCGCCTGAATCGCGGTGGTGCCCTCGTAGAGCGAGTCGATCTTGGCGTCGCGGATGTACTGCTCGATCGGGTAGTCCTGAAGGAAGCCCGAGCCGCCCAGGGTCTGCAGCGATTCGGTCAGATACTGGTAGGCCCGTTCGGAGCCCACGCCTTTGATGATCGGCAACAGCAGGTCATTGACCCGGGTGGCCATCTCTTTGTCAGCACCCGAAACTGCCTCGGCCACAACGGGATCCTGGTGAGCCGCGGTGTAGAGGTAGATGGCACGTAATCCCTCGGCGTAAGCCTTCTGCATGATCAAGGATCGCCGCACGTCCGGGTGGCGGGTGATCGGCACCCGCGGGGCACCCTTATCGAGCATCTGCGTCATATCGGCGCCCTGGATCCGTGTCTTGGCGTAGTCGAGGGCGTTGAGGTAGCCGGTGGACAACGTTCCTGACGATTTGATACCGACCAGCATGCGAGCGTTTTCGATGACTTTGAACATCTGGGCGATGCCGTCATGGGTGTCGCCGACCAACCAACCCTTCGCGGGGATGCCGTGCGCTCCGAACGTCAGCTCGCATGTCGGCGATGCCTTGTATCCCATCTTGTGCTCGAGGCCCGTCGCGAATACACCGTTGCGGCCGACGATCTCGAAGCTATCCCAGTCGAACAGATACTTGGGCACGACGAAGAGGCTCAGGCCCTTGGTGCCCGCGCCCGCGCCCGCTGGGCGGGCCAGTACCAGGTGCAGGATGTTCTCGACCGTGTCGCCGAGATCGCCACCGGAAATAAATCTCTTGACGCCTTCGATGTGCCAGGAGCCGTCAGGCTGCTCGATGGCTTTGCTGCGCCCGGCTCCCACATCGGAGCCGGCGTCCGGCTCGGTGAGCACCATCGTTGCGCCCCAACGTTTTTCAACCGCCGCATTGGCCAATGCGCGCTGCCTCTCGTTGCCGAGCTCGTAGAGGACGTCGGCCATCGCCGGTCCGGCGTAGTAGAAGAACAGCGCCGGGTTGGCGCAGATGACCATCTCCAGAATTGCCCACACCGTCGTCCTCGACACCGCGGTGCCACCGATCTCCGGCGCGACACCCAGCCGCCACCACTCCGCATCCCAGATCGCTTGCACGGTCGTGCGTATCGGGTCCGGCACGGTAATGGTGTGCTGGTCGGGCAAGAACACCGGCGGCTCACGGTCGGCGGCGACGAACGACTCGGCGACCGGGCCTTGGGCGAAGCGGGCGACTTCGGCCAGGATCTCACGCGTGGTGGCGCTGTCGAGTTCACCGAGCGATCCCGAATCCAGTATCGGCCCAAGCTCAAGCGCTTCGAAAAGGTTGAACTCGATGTCGCGCAAGTTCGCTTTGTAATGCCCCATGTGGCCCTCCTCGGAGCAGTATGGGGTGTCGTGCCGATTTAGGCGGCTATTTCCGAGGTCTCGGACATCGGGCGCGCTGTCTCGTTGCGAGCGTGAACATGTCGGAAAACAGCTCACGGATTGTACGTGCTGAGCCGATGAGCCCGTCGTCGCGTGGCAGCTAGCCTTCGCCGAACACCCGAGCGAGGCGTGTGTCTGCGGGTTTCCGGACCAGCGGCGCCGGCGGCAGGACCTGAATATTCATCCCCTTGATGAGTGACCTGGCTCACAGTAAAGTGACCAGTGGTCATCGACCGCGAGGAGGACCAATGCCGACGGTTACTTGGGCTCGAGTCGACCCGGCGCGCCGCGCGGCCGTCGTGGAGGCTGCGGAGGCCGAGTTCGGATTGCACGGCTTCTCGAGCGGCAGCCTCAACGTCATCGCCCGGCGCGCAGGGGTGGCCAAAGGCAGCCTGTTCCAATACTTCGCGGACAAGCGCGACCTGTATGCGTTCATCGCCGACATTGCCAGCCAGCGGGTGCGCGCCTACATGGAGAACCGCATCCGCGAGCTTGACCCAAGCCGGCCGTTCTTCGACTTTCTGACCGACTGGCTCGACGCGTGGGTGGCCTACTTCGCCGACCATCCGCATGAACGCGCGCTGCACGCCGCGGCGACTCTTGAAGTCGACACCGAAGCCCGTGTCAGCGTGCAGAACGTCATTCACCGGCACTACCTGGAAGTGATGCGGCCGCTCGTCCGCGACGCGCACGTCCGCGGCGACCTACGCGCCGACGCCGACACCGACGCGATGATGTCGCTGCTACTGCTGATCTTTCCGCATCTCGCGCTGGCGCCTTATGTGCGCGGCCTGGATCCGATTCTCGGACTTGACGAGCCCACCCCGGAGCAACCGGCACTGGCGGTGCGCCGGCTCGTCGCGGTACTGGCGGCGGCATTTGCCCCGTTGCCGCAAGCTCACCAAATGAAGATCAAGGAGGTCACGACATGACACGAACGCATACGGGCTCGATGGTTGCCGGCGGGCTGAACTGGGACAGCTTGCCGCTCAAGCTATTCGCCGGTGGTAACGCGAAGTTTTGGAACCCGGCCGACATCGACTTCTCCCGCGACCGCGCCGACTGGGAGCGGCTTACGGACGACGAACGCCACTACGCCACCCGGCTATGCGCCGAGTTCATCGCCGGCGAAGAAGCGGTGACCGAGGACATTCAGCCGTTTATGTCCGCGATGCGGGCCGAAGGCCGTCTGGGTGACGAGATGTATCTGACGCAGTTCGCGTTCGAGGAAGCCAAGCACGTCCAGGTGTTCCGGATGTGGCTCGACGCCGTCGGCATCACCGACGATCTGCACGTCTTTCTCGATGATGTCCCGACCTACCGCACTATCTTCTACGAGGAGTTGCCGGCCTGCCTCAACGTGTTGTCCGTCGATCCCTCGCCGGCCGCGCAGATCCGCGCGTCCGTCACCTACAACCACATGGTCGAAGGCATGTTGGCACTGACCGGCTACTTCGGCTGGCACAAAATCTGCGTGGAACGGGGCATCCTTCCCGGGATGCAGGAACTGGTCCGGCGCATCGGTGACGACGAGCGACGCCACATGGCTTGGGGGACATTCACCTGCCGGCGCCACGTCGCCGCCGATGATGCCAACTGGGACGT
>NZ_JBATXN010000479.1:0-3249 GCF_049673265.1 Mycobacterium sp.
ACTCACTCTTTGGCGGGCCCACAAAGGCGGGCGGAGAGCCGTTAAAAGCCCTGCCCAAGTGTTTAGCGAGCAGTGGTGAATTGTGCGAATAACCTGGTATCGGTAGCTTAAGTCTGTGGCTGATTCCGGGCTGCAACAGCAGCTGAACGAAGTACGCGCGCTGCTTGGCCGAGCGCGAGAGTTGTTCGGTGCTAATCCGGTCCAGCCGCCCTCCGATATCGCTCCGGATCGCGACGCCGTCAAGACCTGGATCCGTTAGGTCAGACCCTCGTTATTGCTGCACGCCGTCTCGGCGGTGTAACTCATGTGCCACCAGCCGCTCAATCGCAACGTCGAGGTCCTGGGCGGTCGGGACTTCGGCGGACGGGGTGTAACCGGCCGCCACGATTTCGCCGCGCACTTCCATCACTGCCTTGAGATAGGAGACGTCGGCGGTCAGCATGATGCCCTGTGCCAAACTCTCCGCATCCGTGTTCATCGCCGCATCGCTCAGCGTGACGCTGTGCATATAGCCGCCGCGGCAGGAGCGGACGAGAATGTGCCCGCTCGGGTGCACGGTGTCGAACGCCGGATCGGCCTCAGTCATCGACCGCCGTCAGAGATGCGTTTGATTTCTTGGGCAGACTCGGCATCCTGCGCTTCCCACATGTTGGCCGATTTTGTCAGGTTGTCCGCTATTTCCGAGTGACTGTCGGCTTGCTGCTCGTAGCACAAGCGTCGTTGCTCGAGAAGTTCGCGGCCGGCCTCCCGCAACTCACCGAAAATCGGACCCAGCGAGTCCAGGCTTTCCTGAATCGCCTGGTGCGACGACGGCAGGGTCCGCAGATATTCGGATGTCTCTTGGTGGTGTCCGGCGGCTTGACGCAAATTGTCGGGCACCACGTGGATTCGGTCTGCCATCCGCTGTCTCCTCTTGATGTGCCGGCGGCGCCGGATTTTTCTTACGGTTTTTCGGCGCTAGCCGGCCTTGTGGGTGCCGGTGGGTCGGTCCGGTCCGGTGCGGCTGCGGTGACCGGTCCAGGTGGGTGCTCCCAGCCTAGGAAGCTGGGCCCGTTCACGGTGGAAATGTGCTGGATCTGACCGTTGAGCAGAGCCCGGCTCTGGCCGAGGGCAAGCGCGTGGCGATCGGTCAGCATGCCGATATCCCCGGGTGTGAGCCGCGACGGGTCGACCGGGTCGGTGACTGCTGTCCCCGGCGGCGGAATGGTCATCCCCTCCTGACGGAACGCGTCTGCGATCGGCGTCCCAGTCGCTGCCGCCTGGATGGCCGCTGCGAGTTGAGGATTGGCCGCGGTGACGGTTTCCCCGTTGGGCAGTGAGATGGTCGTTGGGCCGGCGGTCGGCTGCACCGCCGCGGGGTCCGCGTCGTGCTGGTCCGTCTGCTCATCGCCGTCCGTATCGGCGGATGGTTCGTCTTCAGGGTCGCCTGCATCCAGCAGTGCGTCGTCGAGGTCCTTCGGTAAACGTTCATCGTCGCCGCTCTGCAGCGGCCCGGAAAGCGGAAATCCGCCCGGCAACCCTCCCCCGCCGAATGACGGAATACTCGGCATCGCCGGGGTCATCGGCGGCGGCGATGGCGACGGCGCTTGTGCCGGTGCCTCTTCGGGCGGCAATCCGGAATCGTCAAGGGGCAGCGAGTCCAGGTAGGGGTCGGCTGCCGTATCGGCTGTTGCGGGCGGGCTTTCCGCTGGGGAGCCGGCGGGCGCGGCGGTCGGCCGACCATGTTCGCCCCCATCGCCTTCCGGCTTGGCGGACTCGTACAGCGAAGTCCATGCGGCCATCAGTGCTGAGTTCGACGTGTCGTCGAGGCTCGCGTTGGCCACCACATCGCGGATATCGCGGAGTTTGCCGATCAGGAATCGCTGGAAGTCGCGCGCTCCGGCCGGGGTGTCCAGATCGGATCGTGTTGTGACCGCCGCCTCGATTTCGTGCTGCAGCTTGTTCAGGGCTCCCCTGCCCTCGGCGTTGCGCTGGTGCGCATTGAGAACTGCGGTGACCACTTGCAGGTCGACCTGCGCGGTCGCCGAGTTTTGGTGTGCGAGGGCAGCTTCCGCGTCTCTAATGGCATCGGCGGCGGCGCCCTCTTGACGATCGGAGGTTATTCGCGGCGGAACGATCATCGTGCCTGTCCTTGCGTCGAACAGATCCGGATGCTGTTGGCGGATTCTGGCAACGATGCCGTCGAGCCGCTGCGGGCTTGCCGTAGATAGCGTCGTCGCGTCCGTGATGTCTTGTGGTGTCAGACCGGCCAACCACGCTTTCGGGTCGCCGGTGTACCCGGTGACGTGCTCGGCCGCGGCAAGCACGTCATCAGGCGTAGCCATTGCCTACCCGAGCGAACATGCTGGCGACAGTAGCCAGGAGTCCGGGGGGCAGACAATTCACTCGTGTGGATTGTGATAACGCGATCGACCGCTAGCCGGTGGAGGTGGTGTAGTGCTCCGCCAACTTGTCCAGCGCAGCCTTTTTCGCAACCGCGAGCTCGTGGGCATCAGACACCACCGCCAGAATCTCGCGTTGCTTGGCGATCAGAAACCTTTGGAGCTCGCGCGCACCGATCGCGGTATCAAGCCCAACGGCAGTCTGATTCGCGACAGCGCGGTCGATTTCGGCGGCGATGGCGTCGAGGCGCCTGACACCCTCGACCGTGGCCGCATGCGCACTGGCGAGCGCTTCCGAGAGAGCACGATCGGCATCAGCAGCTGCGTCGTGTTGTCTCGACAGCGCGGCTTGCCGTTCCCCGATCGCCGCGATCGACTGCCCGGCCTGCTCTGGCATAGCTTGACCGTACTCACGGCCCGGACCCTCAACAACCATTGCCGTTACCCCACTGGGCGTCTGATCTGCACGCCGGTGCCCAGCGGGCTGATCCGGACCGTCGCGCCGGCATGAGGTGCTTCCACGACCAGATTGTTGCCGATGGCCAGCTGCACGTGTCCGGCGCTGGGAAAGACGAGGTCGCCCGGACGGGCCTGGGAAGGCGGGACCGGAATTCCGTCGTAGATCTGCTGATAAGTAGTGCGGTCCAAGTGGATTCCGGCCCGCGCATAGGACCACTGGGTCAACCCAGAACAGTCGAATCGGTTGGGCCCGGTTGCGCCCCAGACGTACGGGCTGCCCAACCGCGAGAGCGCGGCCCGCACCGCGATCCCGGCGCGGGTGTGGGCCGGCGGCAACCGCAGCCCGGCCCGGTGACCGGCGCGCCGCACGACTCGATAGCGCAACGCGCGCAACGCCGCCCGATGCCGG
>NZ_JBATXN010000480.1:0-33565 GCF_049673265.1 Mycobacterium sp.
GGGCGCGGTCCGAAATAGTCGTTGCTGCCGAAGACGAAAATGCCCGGCAGCGAAAGCAGATCGGTGAGGCTCTGGATGACCGAAGGCACCGCCTTGGGGTGTGCCAGGTTGTCGCCGGTGTTGACGACCAGGTCGGGCTCCAGGCTGACAAGTTCGCGTAGCCAGGCCTGCTTGCGGCGCTGACCGGGACGCATGTGGATGTCGCTGATGTGCAGCACCCGCAGCGGCGATGAACCCGGCGACAGCACCGGCATGGTCAGCTCGCGCAGCACGAACGCATTGCGTTCGATGATCGAGGCGTAGCCGATACCGGCGGCGGCCGATCCGAGCGCAACGACGCCGGTGCTTTTCAGAGCAGAGATGGCAGACGGCATGCAGGCCAGCCTACTGCCGTAGGTCGGTTGGCATCAGGCCACACGCCCATGGGACCGGCTATGGCGGCGACGCGGCCGGCGGTGGCGGTGCCAGAATGGGGATCGTGATCGGCGGCAGCCCCGGGATCTCGATGACTTGCGAGCCCACCGGCACCGGACCGCCTTCCGGCGGCGGAGGCGGGGCCGGCGGGATGCCGTTACTGGTCTGGATGGTGACTACCGCACCCGGGATCGTCTGACCGTTGGGTGAGGTTCCGACCACCTCGCCGTACTTGGCGCTGCTGTTGATCGAGTTGGTCTGCTCGGCGACCTGGAAACCGGCGTCCTTCAAGCGCTGACGCGCCTCGTTGACATCCAGACCCGCGACGCTCGGCACCCGCGAACCCGGGCCACCTTCGACATACTCCGGGTCCGTCGGCGGCAGGTGTACGTCGCCGTAGATCGTGGCGATGGGCTTCATCGCGGTAAACCAGGTGCGGGCCGGTTCGTTACCGCCGTAGAGGTTGCCGTCGCCGCAGCGGCGCAGCGGCGAGGAACACAGATCGGACGGCGACGTCGAGTCGTCGTAGATGTAGTTGGCCGCGGCGTAGTGATTGGTGAACCCGACGAAGCCGGATGACCGGTGGGCTTCGGTGGTACCGGTCTTGCCGGACACCGGCAGGTTCCAGCCCGCCGCACCGGCGGAGCCCGCCGCAGTACCGCTGCCGAGAGCGTCATGGCTCATCGCGTTGGCCAGCGTGTTGGCCAGGCCTTCTGGTACCGCCTGGTCGCAGGCTTCGGTGGTAACCGCGACTTGGTTGCCATTGCGGTCAATCAGCTTGTCGATCGGATTCGGTGGGCACCAGGTGCCGCCGGAGGCCAGCGTCGCCGCGACGTTAGACAGCTCCAGCGCGTTCAGCTCGAAGGGGCCCAGCGTGAACGACCCGATGTTCTGCCGCTTGATGAAGTCGGCCAGGCTCTCGTTGCTGTCGGGGTCGTAATCGCGGGCGCTGCCGGGATCGGCGTAGGACCGCAGGCCGAGCTTGATCGCCATATCGACCGCGCGCGGCACCCCCACCAGCTGGATCAGCCGGGCGAAGGCGGTGTTCGGCGAGGTGGCCAGCGCGTCGGTCACATTCATCGACCCGCGATAGTTGCCGGCGTTGATCACGCACCACGTCTCTTTGGGGCAGCCCTTGGCGCCGCCGCTACCCATGCCCTTGGTCTGGAATCGGCCCGGGACTTCGAGTGTGGCGTTGATGCCCATGCCCATCTGCATCGCCGCGGCAGTGGTGAAGATTTTGAAGATGGATCCGGCGCCATCGCCAACCAACGAGAACGGTTGCGGGCGCATGGTTTCGCCGGCTTCGCCGTTCAACCCGTACGTGCGGTTGCTGGCCATCGCCACCACTTTGTGCGAGTTTTTGCCGGGCTTGATCACGCTCATCACACTGGCAATGCCCTCGAGGGTGGGGCTGGCGTAGGTGTCGATGGCGTGCTTGACCGGTTCCTGGACGTCGGGGTCCAAGGTGGTGCGGATCAAGTAGCCGCCCCGCGCCACCTGCTCCTTGCTGATGCCGGCACGAGCCAGGTAGGCCTGCACGTAGTCGCAGAAGAACGCCCGATCACCCGCTGCGATGCAGCCACGCGGTAGCTCCTTGGGCTGCGGCAAGATTCCCAACGGCTCAGCCTTTGCGGCGCGAAGCGCATCGGCCTCGTTGGGCAGATTTTCAATCATGGTGTCCAGCACCAGGTTTCGACGGGCCAGCGCGCCGTCCGGATTGGTGTAGGGATTCAGCGCACTGGTCGACTGGACCAGGCCGGCCAGCAGGGCCGCCTGCTGCCAGTTCAGCTCGGACGCGTTGACACCGAAGTACGTTTGCGCGGCATCCTGCACGCCGAAGGCGTTGTTACCAAAGGACACCAGGTTCAGGTAGCGGGTCAGGATCTCCGGTTTGGTGAAGGTCTTGTCGAGGGTGAGCGCCATCCGAATCTCGCGCAGTTTGCGCGCCGGCGTGGTCTCGACGGCCGCACGCTTCTCGGCGTCGGTCTGGGCGATCACCAGCAGCTGATAGTTCTTCACGTACTGCTGCTCGATCGTGGAGCCACCTCGGGTGTCGACGTCGCCCGATGCGTAGCCGGCCAGCCCGGTCAGGGTGCCCTTCCAGTCCACGCCGTTGTGCTCGGCAAACCGTTTGTCCTCGATCGAAACGATTGCCAGCTTCATGGTGTTGGCAATCTTGTCGCTGGGTACCTCGAAGCGCCGTTGCGAGTACAGCCACGCGATCGTGTTGCCTTTCGCGTCCACCATCGTGGTCACCGCCGGGACTTCGCCCTCGAGCAGCTGGGCCGACGCGTCGCCGACGACTTCGGAGGCCCGATTCGATGCCAGCCCGATACCGCCGACCACGGGAAACAGCAGGGCCGCGACGACGACGCTGGCCAGAAGACAGCACCCGGCGAGCTTGGCGACGGTGATCGCGGTCGTGGGACGCTCCGGCATGGCTACTAGATTAGCGGCGCGGCGACACGTGTTGATTTGAGTGGTGGGTGAGCGATATTTCCGCCAAGGTAACGGCTCAGGTTTTTCTCAGTTGGTGCTCAGCGGTGTATCAGCCGTCGTTTCGTCCCATTTCAGGGGCACTTTCATGATCGGACGGCACGGTCGTCCCAAAAAAGGGTGTATCGGACTGTTGCGTAATTGATACCTGACCACGTAGCTTATGCAGACAATGAGATACAGGTAACACCGAGGCGCACACTGTGGCGCAGATCGCATCGGTCGTCTGGATCTAACACGGAGCCACCGTAACGGTGGCAGGAGCGAAGGGGAATCGCTGGTGTCAGGTATACGGACCGCAGTGCGTAGGACGAGTACAGCACCGACAAGCAACATCTTGTGTGGCGCTGATGCCGAGTCGAGGATCGCGTGGGTTTCCAAGGCATTGTGCCGGGCCGCCGATCCCGACGAGCTGTTCGTCCGGGGGGCTGCACAAAGGAAGGCTGCGGTGATTTGCCGGCACTGCCCAGTGATGCTGGAGTGCGGCGCTGACGCCTTGGACAACCGTGTCGAGTTCGGTGTGTGGGGTGGCATGACCGAACGCCAACGTCGTGCGCTGCTCAAGCAGCACCCCGAGGTGGTTTCTTGGGCGGAGTTCTTCGCTGCACAGCGCAAGCACCGCAGCGTTGGCTAAGTAGCCGTCTGACTAGCTAGTCAACCCCTCAGCGGGCCGCTGTGTGCCCGCATCGTCACCGAGCGCCGTCATCTGGTCGGCGATCGCGCGCAGCGCCTCCAGATCGGAAACGTCGAACGGCAGCGACGGCACCCCGACGATGGCGACGTGCGGATTGGCCCCGGTGAACCGCGACAGCAGGCGGATTTCACGCTTGGACGTGGCCGCCCGGTCAGCGTGGATCTGCAGGACGGCCAATGCTAAGTCCTTCGAGTCTGGTTTCCCAGCACCTTCCAGCTCGCTCTCGAGCGTCTTGGCGCCGTCAATGGCTCGCTCAACCGGTAACGAACACAACATCGGGTGGGTCCGGTTCAGGATGAGCCCGGCCAGCGGCATACGTTCCTCCGAAAGCCGGTCCACAAAGAACGACGCCTCCCTCAACGCATCCGGCTCGGCGGCGGACACCACCACGAATTGGGTGCCGCGGCGCTTCAGCAACGCGTATGTGCGATCAGCTTTTTCCCGGAAGCCTCCGAAGGTGGCATCCAGTGACTGCACGAAACCCGCAGCGTCGGAAAGCATCTGCGAACCGAGAACGGTTGACAATGCTTTCATCGCCAACCCGACCGCGCCGGTGACGAGTCGACCGATGCCGCGCCCAGGCCCCAGCAGCAGCCGCCATAACCGGCTATCCATGAAGCTGCCCAACCGTTTCGGCGCATCCAGGAAGTCCAACGCATTTCGCGACGGTGGGGTATCGACCACCACCAGATCCCAGCGATCCTCGCTGAGCAACTGGCCGAGCTTTTCCATCGCCATGTACTCCTGGGTGCCGGCCAGTGAGGTAGCGACCGTTTGATAAAACTGGTTGTCCAAAATCGACTGCGCCCGATCGGGTCCCGAATACTGGATCACCATTTCATCAAACGTGCGGCGCATGTCGAGCATCATCGCGAACAGCTGGCCGGGCACTTCGGGTGCCAGCGGCACGCGCTGCGGCGAGTTGCCAAGGTCGCTGATTCCCAATGCTTGTGCCAGCCGCTTAGCCGGGTCGATCGTCAAAACCACTACGGTGCGGCCATATTCGGCTGCCCGCAACGCCATCGCGGCGGCGGTGGTGGTCTTGCCGACCCCGCCCGCGCCGCAGCACACCACGACGCGATTAGCGGTGTCGCCCAGGATGGCGGCGATATCTAGTGTCGGCGGTGTGGTACTCATCGAACCCCCTGCTGCGCAAGGGATTCTGAAAGTTCATAGAGGCTACCGAGGTCGACGCCGTCGGGAATGGTCGGTAGCTCAAGGCGGGGCACCTTCAGCTCGTCGAGCTGTTCTGCGGATGCCGCCCGCGCGGTGATCCGGGTGGCGTGCTGAATCGTCTCGGTAAGCAGTCCCGCGAATTCGGCATCGGGGAGCTTGATCCCGGCGGCGGCCAAACCCGCACGCACCGCGTCGGCGTCGACATCGCCCTCGGCGGCTTTGGCGAGATCATCGGGTTGCAGGTACGCCGCGATATTCCGGTTGACGATCACGCTGCCGATGGGTAAACCCAGCCCCTGCAACTCGTCGATCGCCTCCATCGTCTCCTGCATCGGCAGTGCCTCCAGAAGGGTCACCAGGTGGATGGCCGTTTGATCCGAGTGCAGGATCTTCACCACACCCTCAGCCTGCGAGTAAACCGGGCCGCCCTTGGCGAGATCAGATACCGCCCTGGTGACATCCAAAAAGCGGACGATCCGGCCGGTCGGCGGCGCGTCGACGACGATGGCGTCATAAACCGGCAGCTTGTCCTTGCCCACACGGATCACCGATTCCTTGATTTTGCCGGTGAGCAGAACGTCGCGCAGGCCCGGCGCGATCGTCGTTGCAAACTCGATCGCCCCGATGCGCCGCATCGCGCGGCCTGCGATGCCGAGGTTGTAGAACATGTCGAGGTATTCCAGGAATGCTGCTTCGATATCGATCGCCAGCGCGTTGACCTGGCCGCCGTGCTCGGCGGTTGCAATCTTAAGTTCTTTGTAGGGCAGCGGCGGGACATCGAAGAGTTGCGCAATCCCTTGGCGCCCTTCGACTTCGACAAGCAAGACCTTGCGTCCTCCGGACGCGAGAGTCAGCGCAAGCGCCGCGGCCACCGTCGACTTGCCGGTACCGCCTTTGCCGGTCACGAAATGCAGACGGGCCTTCGATAATCGCGATGGCCAGCGCACGCTACTGCCGCCGCTCAGTGTGGTCGCCACCAATGCATGCTAACCAGCGGGCCCGGCTGCTCCTCGCGCTGCTGCCGATAAGCTCAGGCCATGAGCCAACCCACCACATGGGAGTACGCCACGGTCCCCCTGTTGACACACGCCACCAAGCAGATCCTCGACCAGTGGGGTGCCGACGGGTGGGAGCTGGTGGCCGTGCTGCCCGGACCGACCGGCGAGCAGCACGTGGCGTATCTGAAACGTCCGAAGTGAGTGCGTCCGCGCGGCTCGCTGAGCTCGGGATCGACCTCCCAGAGGTAGCGAAACCGTTGGCGTCCTACGTCCCCGCAGTGCGCACCGGCAACCTGGTGTACACGGCGGGCCAGCTGCCGATGCAGGCCGGCACACTCGCCGCGATCGGGAAAATCGGGACTGACGTCACCCCGGAGGAGGGCAAGGCGCTGGCCCGCATCTGTGCGCTCAACGCGCTGGCGGCTGTCGATTCGCTGGTCGGTATCGACGCGGTAACCCAGGTGGTCAAGGTCGTCGGGTTCGTCGCGTCCGCACCCGGATTCAACGGCCAGCCGGGCGTGGTCAACGGCGCATCCGATCTGCTCGCGGAGGTGTTCGGTGATCGCGGCGGCCACGCCCGCTCCGCCGTCGGCGTATCCGAATTGCCGTTGGATGCGCCGGTGGAGGTCGAACTGGTGGTGGAGGTCGGATAACCGCCGTGACCGACACCGCTGAGCCGCTGGCGCATCCTGCTTACGGTCGGCTGCGTCGGGTCACCGAAACCGCATCGGTGCTGCTGGCCAACAACCCGGGCCTGATGACATTGGACGGCACCAACACCTGGGTACTGCGCGGACCGCGCAGCGACGAGGTGGTGGTGGTCGATCCCGGGCCCGACGACGACGAGCACATCGCGAAAATCGCCGACGTGGGCCACATCGCCCTGGTACTGATCAGCCACCGGCACGGCGACCACACCGACGCCATCGACAAGCTGGTCGAGCGCACCGAGGCGCCGGTGCGCTCGGCGGGCAGCGGGTTCCTGCGTGGCCTGTCGGCTGAGCTGACCGACGGTGAGGTGATCGACGCCGCGGGGCTGCGGATCACGGTGTTGGCGACGCCCGGCCACACCGCCGATTCGCTGTCGTTCGTGCTGGACGATGCCGTGCTGACAGCGGACACAGTGCTGGGTCGCGGAACGACCGTCATCGACAACGAAGACGGCAGCCTGGCCGACTACCTGGAGTCGCTACGCCGGCTGCGCGGGCTGGGCGAGCGAACCGTGCTACCCGGTCACGGGCCGGAGCTGGCGAACCTGGAAGCCGTCGCATCGGGATACCTGGCGCACCGCGAGCAGCGTCTCGAGCAGGTCCGCTCGGCATTGCGTGTTCTCGGCGACGACGCCACCACACGCCAGGTGGTCGAGCACGTCTATGTCGACGTCGACGAGGAGCTGTGGGACGTCGCGGAATGGTCGGTGCAGGCGCAGCTGGACTACCTGCGCCGAGATTGACGTTTTGCAGCGAAACACCGAGTAGGCGTCTGCCAAACGTCGATCTCGGGAGCTAGCGCGCGCGCCGAGCGAGCCGCTCCGAGTCGGAGATCAGTACGCTCTTGCCCTCCAGGCGAATCCAACCGCGGTGGGCGAAGTCGGCCAGCGCCTTGTTCACCGTTTCTCGGGACGCGCCGACCAGCTGGGCGATCTCCTCTTGGGTCAGGTCGTGGGTAACCCGCATCGCGCCACCCTCCTGGGTACCGAAACGCTGGGCCAGCTGCAGCAGCTGCTTGGCGACCCGGCCCGGCACGTCGGTGAAGATCAGGTCGGCGAGGTTGTTGTTCGTGCGTCGAAGTCGGCGGGCCAGCACCCGCAGCAACTGCTCGGCGATTTCAGGTCGGTCCGCGATCCACGCCCGCAACGCGTCGCGATCCATCGACACCGCGCGCACCTCGGTGATCGTGGTGGCGCTGGAGGTCCGCGGCCCGGGGTCGAAGATTGACAGCTCACCGAACATGTCGGACGGGCCCATGATCGTCAACAGGTTCTCCCTGCCGTCCGGCGAACGGCGGCCGATCTTGACCTTCCCGGCAATGATGATGTACAGCCGATCACCCGGTTCGCCCTCCGCGAAAACCGTATGTCCCCGGGGGAAGTCGACTGGCTGCAGTTGCTTGGTCAGCGCGGCGACGGCGCTTGGCTCAACCCCCTGGAAGATTCCGGCCCTCGCCAGGATCTCGTCCACGTTGCCCCTTAGCTACTTAAATGACTCTGATATGCACAATTCCGGCGGGTCTAAGGCCCGGATCGGTTGACCGGCCGACCCGCAGTCTAGACGGCAACCATCAACTCGACGTGCCAACGCTACACACGATTGGCATGCTGAGGCGGGCCAAATTGCCGATTCGCCCCTGAATGGTTATGCCGCTGTCTGGGCAAACCGGTGTGCGCGGGACCGGAGATAAAGGCGGCCGTCAACAGCGGATCGGTGTTCGACTCGGCGCCAACGAGTCGATCGGGCAACTCATCGGCGCTACGCCCGATACGACGGTGCAGGCAATCCAAGGCTTCGGGCATTCCATCCCGTGCCAGTGTGTGCACATCGACAGGCTCGGCCTGCGCGAGAAATTCCGCCACATCGCTTGCCGTAACGGTGTTCTCTTCTAAGCCCGCTTCCAGTCGTCCCAGCCCGAAAGTCGCCAGCATGAGCAACCCCGGGATGAATGCCACGAGCAACCAAGACACAAGCAGCTAGTAAACACGGCTAATGTCTCAGCGGGATCACGAATTAGTACTCTGTCGAGGTGACAATGGGCAAACCTTCTCGGGCCGCCACCCAAGTGTCCGGCTCACCGGACACCGCCGCCAAAGACCGTTGGTCTTCGGAAACCCGGACAGGTTTGGTGCGACGAGCTCGACGCATGAATCGCAAACTTGCCCAAGCGTTTCCGCATGTGTATTGCGAGTTGGATTTCACCACACCGCTGGAGCTGACGGTGGCGACGATCTTGTCGGCGCAGAGCACCGACAAGCGGGTGAATCTCACCACGCCAGCCCTCTTCAAGCGCTACCGCACCGCACTTGACTACGCACAAGCAGACCGCGAAGAACTCGAAACCCTCATCCGCCCCACCGGCTTCTACCGCAACAAGGCGTCGTCGTTGATCGGGTTGGGGCAGGCATTAGTCGAGCGATTCGACAGCGAAGTGCCCGCCACCATGGACGAGCTCGTGACCCTGCCCGGGGTGGGCCGCAAGACCGCCAACGTCATCCTGGGCAACGCGTTCGATATCCCCGGAATCACCGTCGACACGCATTTCGGGCGGCTGGTTAGGCGCTGGCGCTGGACGGCCGAAGAGGACCCGGTCAAAGTCGAGCATGCGGTCGGCGAACTCATCGAACGCAAGGAATGGACCCTGCTCAGCCACCGGGTGATCTTCCACGGTCGCCGGGTGTGCCACGCCCGCAAACCGGCGTGCGGGGTCTGCGTGCTGGCCAAAGACTGTCCGTCGTTCGGAACTGGCCCCACCGAACCGCTGATCGCTGCCGCCTTGGTGCAGGGCCCGGAAACCGAGCACCTTCTGGCAATGGCCGGGTTGTAGGCGCAGCACCGCCCATCCGATGACTACTTTCACGCCCCGAACCGCCCGCTGGACCGTGGCGGTGCTGGTGGTCGTGGCGGCGTTGATCGCGGCGTTACTGGTTGCGCTGCGTGATAGTCCCCCGCAAGCGGGGGGACCCCCACGCCCTAACGCCCCAGCGACCGGCTCCGGCCGCACGCATCGCGACGCCGACACCCCAGTGGCGCTGGCCGGACCGCGGAAGCGTGCCGACCTCGCGCCGTGTCCGCACCCGGGCGCCGATCAAGGTCCGCTGGCGTTGCGCGGTGTGACTGCGGAATGCGCGGCCGACGGCTCGGTCGTTGACGTCGGTCCGGCCCTGGCTGGGCACCGGGTGGTTCTCAACTTGTGGGCGTACTGGTGTGCACCCTGCGCGGCCGAACTCCCGGCGATGGCCGAGTATCAACGACGGGTCGGGACCGATGTGACGGTGGTGACGGTGCACCAGGACGAGAACGAGACGGCAGCGTTGCTGCGATTGGCGGACTTGGGCGTCCGATTGCCGACCCTGCAGGACGGCAGCCGTCGGATCGCCGCGGCGTTACGGGTGCCAAATGTGATGCCCGCGACAGTAGAGCTGAAATTGGACGGTAGCGTTGCGCAGACCCTGCCGCGCGCTTTCGCCAATGCCGACGAGATCGCAGCCGCGCTCGGAGATCAGACGGGATGAGGCCCAGCGAGGAGCCGGGCAATTGGACCGCCCGGTGACGTGCGGGCCACGGAGTGGCCCGAGGAGGAACTGGGCAATGGGACGAAGGAGGGTCCGGTGAGCGCAGGCGGCCACGCGCGGGGAACGATCCCGTTGACGCCTGAGCTCGGCCCGCCCTGGCTGCGTCCACTGGTCGACAACGTCGGTCAGGTGCCCGAAGCTTTCCGTCGACGCCTTCCCGCCGACGTACTGGCGATGGTGACTGCAGCCAAGGCGACCGCCGCGCTGCGCAAAGATGGCCGCGACGCAGCAGTGCTGGTGCTGTTCTCCGGTCCCCCATCCGGCCAAGCCAACGGCGCCCTGCCTGACTCTCCTCCTGACGAAGCCGATCTGCTGCTCACCGTGCGTGCCTCGACGTTGCGTCATCACGCCGGCCAAGCGGCGTTCCCGGGCGGCGCCTCCGATCCGGAGGACGACGGGCCGGTGGGCACTGCGCTGCGAGAGGCACGCGAAGAGACCGGCATCGATACTGACAGACTGCATCCGCTGGCCACGATGGAGCGAACCTTCATCGCTCCGTCGGGTTTTCACGTCGTCCCGGTGTTGGCGTATTCGCCGGATCCGGGCCCGGTGGCTGTTGTCGATGAGGCGGAGACAGCAATCGTGGCGCGGGTTCCGGTGCGGGCGTTCATCAATCCGGCCAATCGGCTGACGGTGTACCGCAGCGCCTTGCATCGCCGTTTCGCCGGGCCCGCTTTCCTATTGAATGAAATGCTGGTTTGGGGATTCACCGGCCAAGTGATTTCGGCGATGTTGGATGTAGCTGGATGGGCTAAACCGTGGGACACCAGCGATATTCGGGAGTTGGATGAAGCGATGGCCTTAGTCGGCGACGAGGATGATGCCTGATGACCTCATCACAATGGCTCGATATCGCGGTGCTGGGCGTTGCCTTGATCGCGGCGATCTCAGGCTGGCGTTCGGGTGCACTCGGCTCTCTGCTGTCATTCGTCGGTGTGATACTCGGCGCGGTTGCCGGCGTCCTGCTGGCCCCGCACCTGGTCGCCCAGATCAGCGCGCCGCGGGCCAAGCTGTTCGCCGCGTTGTTTCTGGTCCTGGGGCTGGTCGTCGTAGGCGAGGTCGCTGGTGTGGTGCTGGGTCGCGCGGTGCGCGGCGCGATCCGCAGCAACTCAGTCCGATTTTTCGACTCGCTGGTCGGGGTGGCGGTGCAGCTGGTGGTGGTGCTGGTGGCGGCATGGCTGCTGGCGATTCCGATAACCGCGTCGTCGGGCCTGCCGAGCTTGGCTGCCGCAGTGCGGGGGTCGCGGGTGCTGGCTCAGGTCGACGGGGTCGCACCGCCGTGGTTGAAGACGGTGCCCAAGCGGTTGGCGTCGATGCTGAACGCCTCGGGGTGGCAGGAGGTGCGGAATCCGTTCGACCCCACCCCGATCGCACGGGTGGCGGCCCCCGATGCGGCGCTGGCCAACAACCCGGTGGTCGCGGCCACCCAACCCAGTGTGGTGAAGATCCGTGCGATTGCGCCAAGTTGCCAGAAAGTGTTGGAGGGTACAGGATTTGTCCTCTCGCCGGACCGGGTGATGACCAACGCACACGTTGTGGCCGGTGCCAACAGCGTCACCGTGGAGGCCAGCGGTAATCCGTATGACGCCACCGTGGTGGATTACGACCCAACGGTCGACATCGCGATTCTGGCCGTCCCTAACCTGAAGCCCGGACCGCTGGCATTCGCCAACACCCCAGCGAGGTCGGGAACCGAGGCAATAGTGATGGGCTATCCGGGTGGCGGAAGCTTTGTGGCAACCCCGGCCAGGGTCCGGGAACTCATCGAACTCAGCGGGCCGGACATCTACCGGAACGCGACGGTCAACCGCGAGGTCTACACGGTCAGGGCCAGTGTGGAGCAAGGCAATTCGGGCGGTCCCTTAATCGATCTCAACGGTAATGTGCTTGGTGTGGTGTTCGGCGCGGCGGTCGACGACAACGACACCGGTTTCGTCTTGACGGCCAAGGAGGTGGCCGCTCAGCTGGCGCACATCGGCGACACCGCGCCGGTGGCCACCGGGGAATGTGTCAGCTAAGCGGCGAGCGGTACACCCGGTCGAGGAAGCGCATCAGGTGGCCGTTGACTTCGTCCGGCATTTCTTCGTGGCTGAAATGTCCTGCGCCGGATACTGATACGTAACGACCGTGCGGCGCGTAGCGCTGTGTTCGCTCGACCGGGTCGGCTAGCACGTACGGATCGGCATCACCGTGAATGTGCAATAACGGAAGGCCGGTGCTTCTTTTCATAGATCGCATGAAGCGGCGACCCTCTTCACGCAGCTGGCTACGCACCGCCCACCGCTGATACTCCAGCGCCGAGTGCGCTGCTGACGGAATTTGAATCGCCTGCCGCAGATGACCGATCGTCTCGGAAAAGTCTTCGGATGCAACCCATTTCGCGCTAGCGCGGCTACGCACCAGATGTTCGATCTCCGCGCCCTTATGCCGGGTCAGTGCGCGCTCCGGCCAGATCGGCACCTGATATCGCAGCAGCGGCGGCAACAGTGCGCGGCCCTGATCGCGGCGGGTGAGCGCCGAGCGGCGCAGCGCGGCGGGGTGCGGCGAACTGACTACTGCGATGGCGCGGACCAGCCGTGAATGAAGGACCGAGGTTGCCCAGCACACCAGCCCACCGTCGGCATGCCCCACCAGCGTCGCCGACGTGTGTCCCAGTGCGCGGATCAGTCCGGCGGTGTCCCCCGCGAGTGTCCAGCCGTCGTAGCCGCGCGGCGGTTTGTCGCTGCCGCCGTAGCCTCGTAAATCCACCGCGACCACCCGGGCTCCGCTCAAACCGCGTAGCTGGTGACGCCACGACCACCAGAACGAGCCGAAGCCGTGCAGCATGATCACCAATGGGCGCGCGGTCAGAGGGGTGGTTGCAGCGCTGTCGACGGGCGTTGCCTCGACGACATGGAATCGAATGCCGTTGGCGTGCACGTCCAGATGGCGCCATGGCCCGTCGATACGGGTCACCGACGGATCTGGTGGTGCCATCTACCAACCCGAGGGATCGGCGGGCGTCCCGCCTTGCGGCGAACTGAGCGCGCGTCCGGAGCCCTTGTCGTGGCCTGGCGTGAATGCCGTCCGGGTCTCCTTGACCGATTCGATGGTCTGCCGTGGTCCGCGAATGCGCCGCACCTTCAGGTAGCCGAACAAGGCCAGCACCGCAGTAAACACCACCATGATTCCGAACACGATCAGGAAAGCCACCCAGCGCCACAGCCAGGTATCCAACAGTTCCGCGAGGAAAAAGAAGAAAAAGAAAGTCGAGTAAAACCCCACCACCAGCGCCGAGATGAAGTAAACGCTGCCGGTCAGACCTTTTTTGACATCCCGGGTGATTTCCGAGCGGGCCAGTTCGACTTCGGCACGCACCAGCGTCGACATCTGCGCGGTGGCGTCCTTGACCAGCTCACCGATGGACGGTTCGACGGACAGCGCGTGCGGGTCGGTCAGCGGAATCGTGGTCAGCGTACGAGGAACCCCGTCCTTGTCGGCGTTTTTGCGATCCGGCTTGCTCACGGACGGTCCTCCCGGCTGAATCTGATGTCCGGCTCCTCATCGCGCTTCGCGCTCTGCATGGTCGCCGGACGCTGGCGTCGCGGTTCATGTTGCCATGCGGTCGGTTGCCAGACGAGGCCAACCGGGCACGGCGCTCGGTCAGGGAACGACGGTGTCGGGCGGTGCTCACGCTAGACTGACGCCGCCGCTTCGGGTACACCGCCAAGGTTGTCGACGGGAGTATTGCTTTGCAGACCACGTGCCGTCGGCTGCTTGGCGTCGCGGCGGCGTTGGTCACGCTGACATCGGTCGGCACGGCCGGGCTGCGCGACGTGCGGGCCGGAGCCGACGACAGACTCCCGCTCGGAGGCGGCGCGGGCATCGTGGTCAACGGCGACACCCTGTGCACGCTGACCACGATCGGCACCGACGGCAAAGGCGAACTGATCGGCTTCACCTCCGCGCATTGCGGCGGCCCCGGTGCGGTGGTGGCCGCCGAGGCCGCCAAAGACCGCGGCACGCTGGGGACGATGGTGGCCGGCAACGACAACCTGGACTATGCGGTCATCCAGTTCGATCCGGCCAAGGTGACGCCGGTCGCCAACTTCGGTGGCTTCACGATCAACGGCATTGGGCCGGACCCGGCGTTCGGCGAGGTCGCCTGCAAACAGGGCCGCACGACCGGGAACTCGTGCGGCGTCACGTGGGGCCCGGGTCAAGACCCGGGCACGATCGTCATGCAGGTGTGCGGGCAACCGGGCGACTCGGGTGGTCCGGTGACCGTCAACAACCTCCTCGTCGGCATGATCCACGGCGCCTTCAGCGAGAACTTGCCAGCCTGCATCATCAAGTACATCCCGCTGCACACTCCCGCAGTGGTCCAGTCGATCAACGCGATCTTGGCTGACATCAACGCCAAGAATCGTCCCGGCGCGGGATTCGTTCCAGTTCCCGCCTAGGCCCGATTGGCGGGCTCCCTGGCGGTTAATTGGCGGCGCGGATCGCGTCGAACACGCCGGGATCAAGCAACGTCGAAGTATCGCCGAGTTCGCGGTCCTCGGCGATGTCGCGCAGTAGCCGCCGCATGATTTTGCCGCTGCGGGTCTTCGGCAATTCGGGCACCACATGCAATTCGCGGGGGCGGGCAATCGGGGAGATCACCCTGGCCACCTCGGCGCGCAGTTCGTCGATGATCTCCTCGCCTGTCGTCTCGGCGTGGTCGGCTTGTAAGACCACGAACGCGCAGATCGCCTGACCGGTGGTGTCGTCGGTCGCCCCCACCACTGCGGCCTCGGCGACCCCGGAATGTCCGACCAACGCCGACTCCACTTCGGCGGTCGAGATGCGGTGTCCCGAAATGTTCATCACGTCGTCGATGCGACCCAGCACCCAGATCTCGCCGTCGGAGTCATAACGAGCGCCGTCGCCGGCGAAATACCAGCCCTGCTCGGCGAACTTCGACCAGTACGTCTCGCGGAAGCGATCCGGGTCGCCCCAGATTCCGCGCAGCATGGACGGCCAGGGCTGATCGAGCACCAGGTATCCGCTGGCGTGCTCGCCCTCGTCGGTCGACGGCGGTGACAGTTCGTTGCCGTCATCGTCGACGATCTTCGCCGAGATACCGGGCAGCGGGGTCATCGCCGATCCCGGTTTGGCCGCGGCGACGCCGGGTAGCGGCGAAATCATCGCTGCGCCGGTCTCGGTCTGCCACCACGTGTCCACGACCGGTGTGCGGTCGGCGCCGATGACTTTGCGATACCAGCGCCAGGCCTCCGGGTTGATCGGCTCGCCGACCGATCCCAGCAGCCGCAGGCTGGACAGGTCGTGGGCGTCCGGTATATCGCGGCCCCACTTGATGAACGTGCGAATCATCGTTGGTGCGGTGTAATAGATTGTCACGCCGTATTTTTCGATGATCTCGAAGTGCCGGTGTTGGTTAGGCGTGTCCGGCGTGCCTTCGTAGAGAATGTCGGTCACGCCGTTGGACAGCGGGCCGTAGACGCTGTAGGTGTGCCCGGTAACCCAGCCGATATCGGCTGTGCACCAGAACACGTCGGTGTCCGGCTTGATATCGAAGATGTGGTGGTGCGTGTAGGACGACTGGGTGAGATAGCCACCGCTGGTGTGCACGATGCCCTTGGGCTTGCCGGTGGTGCCCGAGGTGTAGAGCAAAAACAGCGGGTGTTCGGCGTCGAACGCCTCGGCGCTGTGTTCGGGCGACGCCGAGTCGACGACGTCGTGCCACCACAGGTCACGGCCTTGCGTCCACGGGGCGTCTGCGCCGGTGCGGCGGACCACCAGGACGTGTTCGACGGGGCTGTCATTGTCCGCGACCGCTTCGTCGGCCGCCTCTTTCAGGGGCGCCGGCTTTCCGCGCCGGAACTGTCCGTCGGCGGTGATCAGCAGTTTGGCTTGGGCGTCAGCGATTCTGGCGCGCAGCGCCGTTGCGGTGAAACCCGCGAAGACCACGCTGTGCATGACACCCAGCCGCGCGCAGGCCAGCATCGCGATGACGGCTTCGGGGATCATCGGCAGATAAATCGCGACGCGGTCACCGGCCACTAGACCCAGATCGGTGAGCGCGTTGGCGGCTTTGCACACTTCGGTCTGCAGGTCGCGGTAGGTCAGGGTGCGGTCTTCGCCGACCCGCTCACCCTCCCAGTGGATGGCGACGCGATCACCGTTGCCGGCTTCGACGTGGCGGTCGACGCAGTTGTAGGCCACGTTGAGCGTTCCGCCGGTGAACCATTTGGCGAACGGAGCCTCCGACCAGTCCAGCACTTCGTCGAATGGCTTCGACCAGGTCAATCGGTTGGCCTGCTTGGCCCAGAACTCCAGCCGGTCTTGCTCGGCTTCGCGGTACAGCTCGTCGCCGGCGTTGGCGTGCGCGGCGAAATCCTCCGAGGGGGGATATGACGACGGTGCATCAGTGTGCGTCTCGGTCACGCGCACGAGCGTAGTCCGGCGACGATGCAGCCGGTACGGCTGAGGAGGAGGCGGGCAGTCGAGCGTAGTCCGGCGACGATGCGACCGCGTGAGTCAGTGCGATCAGTTTCGGACTGGCTCCAGGCAGTACAGCCGCGCGGGGGACGGGTAGGAGGCCGCCTTGGTTCCCGAAGGACACAGCGCGGTATCGGTGCTGCCGTCGATACGCTTGACGACCTTAATAAGGGGTGGCGTGTCATCGCAGGCCGCCGCCGCAAACGTCGGCTTCGTCGCCGTTCCGGACACCGAATAACACTGGCCCTGCTTGAGGTTGAGCATCAGGCACAGGGTCGTGGTCCCGTCGAAGAGATACGCGTATAGGGAATCCTCACGCTTGCCATCGGGGCAGAGTGCCGGGCCATCGCCTCTAGCTGCGACCTCGAATATCGAGTCCGGCTTATCGCAGTCCTGCGCTGGCGCCGGGGTCGTATTGTTTTCCCGCATGTTGGATTCGGCGATGCACTGACCCACATTTGCCGAACGAGCCGAGCGTCCGGCTTGGAGAGCCGCCCGGCCCACGTGGCCGACAAGGCCGAGCACGCCCAATGTCAACAGGATCGATCCCACCGCGATCAGCGCAGTGCCCGACGATCCGCGCGGAGGCGGCGGCGGATAGCCGCCCGGGTAATGCGGTGGGTACGTTGGCGGCTGAGGAGGTCCCGGCTGCTGCGGGTAGCCCGTGTTCGGTGGAAAGCCCTGTGGCGGCGGTGGTGGATAGCCAAACGGGTAAGGACCCGGCGGTGGGTAACCGGGAGGAGTCATCGGGTTGGCGGGTGGCGGCAGTCGGCGCCGTCGTGAACGCTGCCGAAGACCGGCGATCAACAAGATCAGCCCCACCACGGGGATGGCGATCAGCCCGGTCAAATACCCGACGTGCTCGGCGACGGTACCCTCGGCGAGTTCGGTGACAATCACTCCGGGATTGTAGTGGTGACAACGGATCGGAGGAGGACGCTTGCGTCGGTTGAGCATCGCGGCGGCGGCCGTGATGCTGCTCGCCGTCACACCGCTGGCCGGCTGCGGGGTTGGCAATGTCCGCACCGACGTGGTGATCGTCAACGCAGGTGAGCCGCAAAACCCGCTGATTCCGACTAATACGAATGACAGCAACGGCGGCCGGATCATCGACCGGCTGTTCGCCGGCCTGATGTCGTATGACGTTAACGGCAAAGCCGAACTGGAGGTTGCTCAGTCGATCGACACCACCGACGACGTCAACTACCGGATCACTCTGAATCCCGGGTGGAGGTTCAGCGACGCCACACCGGTCACCGCGCACTCGTTCGTCGATGCCTGGAATTACGGCGCGCTGGCCACCAATGCCCAACTACAACAGAGCTTTTTCAGCCCGATCGCCGGTTTCGACGACGTCGCCGCGGCGAAGCCGACCGCGACCACGATGTCCGGCTTGCACGTTGTCGACGATCACGTGTTCACCGTGCGGCTCAAGGCGCCCACCATCGATTTCAAACTACGGCTTGGGTTTTCGCCGTTCTATCCGTTGCCGGATGCCGCGCTCAAAGATATGACGACCTTCGGCCAGCATCCGATCGGCAACGGCCCCTACAAGCTCGCCGACGCGCCCGGGGGTGCGGCCTGGCAACACAACGTCAAACTGGATCTGGTGCCCAATCCCGGCTACCACGGCATCCGGCTACCGCAGAACAAGGGGCTGCGCTTCGTCTTCTACGCGAACCTGGACACCGCGTACGCCGACTTGCTGTCGAGCAATCTCGATGTGCTGGACACGATTCCGTCCAGCTTGCTGTCGGTCTACCGCAGAGATCTCGGCGATCGGTACGTCAGCGCACCGGCGGCGGCGAACCAGACCCTCGACACCCCACTACGGCTGCCGCATTTCGGCGGCGAGGAAGGCAGGTTGCGCCGGCTGGCGATCTCGGCGGCGATCAACCGGCCACAGATTTGCCGCCAGATCTATGCCGGAGCGCGCGCACCGGCACGTGAATTCACCGCAAGTTCGCTGCCCGGTTTTGACCCGCACGTCGACGGCAACGACGCACTCGACTTCGATCCGGACCGGGCGCGGCGGCTGTGGTCGCAGGCCGATGCGATTTCGAAATGGTCCGGCCGATACGCGATCGCCTACAACGCCGACGGCGGGCACCAGGAGTGGGTGGATGCGGTGGCCAACAGCATCAAGAACATTTTAGGTATCGATGCGGTCGGTGCGCCGCAGCCGACCTTCGCCACGTTTCGCACCCAGATCACCACCCGGCGCATATCCACCGCCTTCCGCGCCGGTTGGCAAGGTGACTTCCCGTCGATGCTGGAGTTTTTGGAGCCGCTGTTCGTCACCGGGGCGGGCGCGAACGACGTCGGCTATTCCAACCCGCAATTCGACGCCGCGCTCGCCGGGGCCGAAGCTGCGCCCGACTTGCCTCAGTCGTTTGCCCTTGCCAACGCTGCCCAGCGAATCCTGCTGCGGGACATGCCCGTCGTCCCGCTGTGGTACACGGTCAGCGTGGCTGGAACATCAGCGGCGGTCAGCCACGTGGCGCTGACCTGGAACGGCCTGCCCGACTACGAGCACATCGTCAAGGCTTGAAATGGGTTGGTATATCGCTCGCCGTGTCGCGATCATGGTGCCGGTTTTCCTCGGCGCCACGCTGCTGATCTATGCCATGGTCTTTCTGCTGCCCGGCGATCCGATTGCCGCGCTGGCCGGTGACCGCCCGCTGAGTCCCGCGGTGGCCGCGCAACTGCGCGCCCAATACCACCTCAACGACCCGTTCCTGTTGCAGTATTGGCATTATCTTATCGGCATCATCCACGGCGACTTGGGGCGCGCCTACTCCGGGCTGCCGGTCAGCACCGTTCTCGCCCAAGCGTTTCCGGTGACGATCAGGCTCGGCTTGATTGCCCTGGCAGTGGAGGCTGTCCTTGGAATCGGCTTCGGCGTGATCGCCGGGCTGCGCCAAGGCGGAATCTTCGACGCGACGGTGCTGATCACCAGTCTGATCGTGATTGCGGTTCCGATCTTTGTGTTGGGGTTTTTGGCGCAGTTCGTCTTTGGGGTCCGGCTGGGTGTCGCCGCGGTAACCGTCGGTGATCAGCCGACGTTCGCGCGGCTGCTGCTGCCCGGAGTGGTGCTCGGATCGGTGTCTTTGGCGTATGTGGTGCGGTTGACTCGCTCTGCGGTGGCCGCCAACGCCCACGCCGACTATGTGCACACGGCGATGGCCACCGGCCTGTCGCGCCCCAGGGTGGTCACCATCCACGTCCTACGCAACTCACTGATCCCGGTGGTGACGTTCTTGGGCGCCGACCTCGGAGCGCTCATGGGCGGGGCGATCGTCACCGAGGGCATCTTCAACATCCACGGTGTGGGGGGAGTGCTCTATCAGGCGGTCACTCGCCAGGAGGCACCGACGGTGGTGTCGATCGTGACGGTGCTGGTGGTCATCTACCTAGTGACCAATCTGGTCGTGGATTTGCTGTACGCGGTTTTGGATCCCAGGATCCGCTATGGGTGAGCGAGGCACTGAAATGCTTGGCAGCACCGGGTTTTGGCGTGATACCTGGTGTGGATTGCGACGCCGTCCAAAGTTTGTCGTCGCGGCCACACTGATCGTGTTCTTCCTCGTGTTGGCGATATTCCCCACGCTGTTCACATCCGTTAATCCCAGCTATGCCGACCCGTATCAGAGCCTGCTCGCACCGTCGGCGACACATTGGTTCGGCACCGATCTGCAGGGCCACGACATCTACGCCCGCACCGTATACGGGGCTCGCGCGTCGATCACCGTCGGCGTTGGCGCCACCCTGCTGGTCTTCGTTGTCGGCGGCGCATTGGGAGCATTGGCCGGCTTCTACGGCGGCTGGATCGACGTCGTTGTTTCCCGTGTCGCCGACGTCTTCTTCGGAATCCCGCTGCTGTTGGCCGCCATCGTGCTGATGCAGGTCATGCATCACCGGACCGTATGGACGGTGATCACGATCCTCGCGCTGTTCGGTTGGCCGCAGGTGGCCAGGATCGCCCGCGGTGCAGTGCTCGCGGTGCGGGGCAGCGACTACGTGCTGGCCGCGAAGGCGCTGGGGCTGAACAGATTTGGGATTCTGATACGCCACGTGGTGCCCAATGCCCTAGGCCCGGTGATCGCCGTCGCCGCCATCTCGCTGGGGCTATTCATCGTGACGGAAGCGACGCTGTCCTACCTTGGTGTCGGGCTGCCGCCGTCGGTGGTGTCATGGGGCGGCGACATCAGCATGGCGCAGACGCGGCTGCGGGCCGGCTCACCGATTCTGTTCTATCCCGCTGGCGCCCTTGCGCTTACCGTGCTGGCCTTTTTAATGATGGGCGACGTCTTGCGCGATGTCCTGGATTCCACATCACGGACGTGGCGGTCGTGAACCGCTCGGGCGAGCAGCCGCTGCTGAGCGTTATCGGCTTGGAGGTCAGGTTCGGCGACGACCCTCCCGCCGTCAGCAATGTCGAGCTGACTGTGCGCAGCGGGCAGACTGTCGCCGTTGTCGGTGAATCAGGCTCGGGAAAGTCGACGACCGCCGCTGCGATTCTCGGCCTGCTGGCACCGGGCGGCCGAATCACCGCCGGCCGCATTGAGTTCGACGGTGTCGACCTCACATCGTTAGATTCCCGTCGGATCCGCTCGATCAGGGGGAGTGGCATCGGCTATGTCCCACAGGACCCGGCGACGAACCTTAACCCGGTGTGGAAGATCGGCTTTCAGATTCGGGAAGCGCTGCGCACCAATAACGTTAGTGATGTCACGCAACGCTCGCTGCAATTGCTCGATGAAGCCGGAATGCCGGACCCGTCGATTCAGGCCAGACGCTATCCGCATCAACTGTCCGGCGGGATGTGCCAGCGTGCGCTGATTGCGATCGGGCTGGCGGGCCGACCGCGTCTGCTTATCGCCGACGAGCCAACATCGGCACTCGACGTAACCGTGCAACGGCAGGTGCTCGATCATCTGCAGCGGCTGGCCGCGGAACTGGGCACTGCGGTGCTGCTGATCACCCACGACCTTGCATTGGCAGGCGAGCGTGCCGAGCAGCTAGTCGTCATGCGCCGGGGCGGCGTCGTAGAAACCGGTGCGGCGCAAGCGATCTTGAGTGATCCGCAGCATCCCTATACCCGGCAATTGGTCGACTCCGCACCAGCCATGCATCCGGCCGGTGCGACGTCGACCCGACCGCGCAGTGGCAACGCCGCGCCTCTCGACAAGCCCGACGCCGACGCACGCGAACTCCTGATAGCCTCCGGGCTCACCAAAGCCTACCGATCAACCCATGGAAGGCCCTGGCGCAAAGCCGAATTCCGTGCTGTCGATAGCGTGTCGTTTCGTCTGCGCAAAGCGACCACACTGGCTGTAGTGGGTGAATCCGGATCCGGGAAATCCACCCTGGCGCGCATGGCGCTTGGCCTGCTGGCGCCGACTTCTGGGACGGTGACGTTCGACGGCCAAAACGTTGCCGGGCTGAACCGACACGATGCCCTGGCATTTCGCCGTCGGGTACAGCCAGTCTTCCAAAACCCTTACAGCAGTTTGGATCCGATGTACTCGGTGTTCCGGGCCATCGAGGAACCGCTGCGCATTCATCGCGTTGGTAACCGCCACGAGCGTCGAGCGGCGGTGCGAGAGTTGGTCGAACAGGTGGCGCTTCCGGCGTCGGTGCTGGACCGTCGGCCCCGCGAATTGTCCGGCGGGCAGCGTCAACGAGTCGCGATCGCGCGAGCGCTGGCATTGCGGCCCGAGGTGCTGGTTTGCGACGAAGCTGTCTCTGCGCTCGACGTCTTGGTGCAGGCGCAGATACTCGACCTGCTCGCGGAACTGAAGGAGGCATTGGGCCTGAGCTATCTGTTCATCAGTCACGACTTGGCGGTCATCCGGCAGATCGCCGATGAGGTGCTGGTGATGCAAGCGGGCAGGGTGATTGAGCACGCCTCCACTGACGAGGTGTTCATCCAGCCGCAGCACGAGTACACGCGGCAGCTGTTGGCGGCGATACCGGGCGGAGATCGCAAGGGCGGCGAAGCCGGGCGCAGCGGGTCGCCGCCACCAGGTAGGCCTTATGGTGACAGCTCGTGAGTTCTGACCCGTTGGCTCCGCTGATGGCGCTACCCGGTGTCGCCGACGCCAGCGACCAGGCACGCGACGCGCTGGGCCGAGCGCATCGTCACCGCGCCAACCTGCGGCGCTGGCCGGTGACGGCCGCCGAGGCGGCGCTGCGCGCGGCCAGGGCGTCGGCCGTGCTCGACGGCGGTGGCTTGAAACTGGACGAACAACTCGACGTCTCGTCGACCAACGACCCAGTATTCGCGGGCGCACTGCGCGTCGCGCAGGCGCTGGAAGGCGGCGAGACCACCCTGGTTGGTGTCTGGCAGCGCGCGCCGCTGCAAGCGCTGGCGCGGCTGCACATGCTCGCCGCCGCCGACCGGGTCGACGAGGGCCGATTGGGCCGGCCGCGTGCCGACTCCGATGTCGGACCCCGCCTTGAGCTGCTCGCAAAGATCGTCACCGGGGGGTCCGGCGCGCCGGCGCCGGTGATCGCGGCGGTCGCCCATGGGGAGCTGCTGACCCTGGCACCGTTCGGCAGCGCCGACGGAGTGGTGGCGCGGGCGGTGGGCCGACTCGTCACCATCGCCACCGGGCTGGACCCACACGGGCTGGGCGTACCGGAGGTCAGCTGGATGCGCCGCGCCGCCGACTACCGCGACGCCGCCAGCGGGTTCGCCTCCGGGACTCCCAAGGGGATGTCCGCATGGTTGGTGCTGTGTTGTCGCGCCATGCGCGACGGCGCGCAGGAAGCGTTGTCAATCGCGGAATCACTTACTGATTAGGTTGCCGAAACCACGTCGCGGCGAGCGGTTGTGCGGCTGGCGGGAGTGGTCCAGACGGACAAAGCGGGCGACGCTCCGAAGGGTTCGGCTCGCCGCCCGCTAGCACGGGACCCGGTTACCAAGCGTGCAACTCTGGGCTGCGTGGGTGGCCTCGGCGATCTTGCGACACTTCCGGCTGCAACCCCACCCAAAGGACCGTCGACGCCGTCCGCTCTTCGCAATTACGCAGGCCCGCAACACTTCTGCCATCTTCGCGGCTGTGACTCCGCGTGGGTGCCGGGAACCGTGCTGGGTCGCCCAACGAGGGAGATCGAGCCTTCTCTTCCGGAACGATCTTGGCCTCACCGGGCTTCCGTGACTCCTTTGTACTACGTGACCCGGGTCACATCAAGAGTCTTTTGCTTTTCAGATGCCATGAAAAAGCTGAACCGATACCGGTCGGTTACCGGGCAAGTTTGCTGAAGCGTCGGGGCCGCTACAGCGAGAAGCGGCGCAGCAGCGAATAGGTCAACGCTCCGGCGGCCAGTGCGCTAACTCCCACAGCGGCAGTCGTCGCGACCGCGGCCCCCGACGGTGCCGGGATGCGGTCGCGCAGGGACACCGGACGCGAAAACGCCAGCACCGGCCAGCTGCGGGCGGTCGCTTCCCGGCGCAGCGCGCGATCTGGATTCACCACGCTCGGATGCCCAACGACTTCCAGCATCGGCATATCGGTGATCGAGTCGGAGTAGGCGTAGCAATGCTCGAGCGGGTAGCCCTCGCGCGCGGCCAACTCGCGGATCGCGTGCACCTTGCCTTCGCCGTAGCAGTAGAACGCGATGTCGCCGGTGTACCTGCCGTCCTCGACGACCATGCGAGTCGCCATCGCGTGGGTGGCGCCGAGCGCACGCGCGATCGGTGCCACCAGTTCCTCGCCGGACGCCGAGACCACGACGACATCGCGGCCGCACAGCTTGTGGCTGGCGATGAGGTCCGCGGCTTCGGCGAACACCAGCGGCGTGACAATGTCGTGCAGCGTCTCGCTGACAATTGACTTGACTTGTTCGACATCCCAGCCGGTGCACATGTTGGTCAGGTGGATGCGCATCCGGTCCATCTGGTCGTGGTCGGCGCCGGACAGCAGGAACAAAAACTGGGCGTAACTGGACTTGAGCACGGCCCGCCGGTTGATCAATCCCTGGTCGAAAAATGGTTTGCTGAACGCCAGCGTGCTGGACTTGGCGATGATCGTCTTATCCAGATCGAAAAATGCGGCGGTCCGAGGAGTGCGACCGGTGCGAGGCGGTGATGTTTGCTGGTCAGCGGCCGAGTCCGGGACGATCACCGCCCCAGCATAGGGGGATGATGCGACAAACCGCGACGTCCCCTACAAAACAGCCGGTCAAAACCCGTTTCGGTTGCTCGCGACGGCCGTACCGTCGTGCCGCGAGCCGGCTGAACGCCGTGCACAGAACAAAAACAGCTCTTGCGCTGCTAGACGCTGTCATGTGTATAGTAAGCAGTACTCGGCTTAGCCGAGGGTGGATCAGCCCGACCCCCCGGGGCTGATACACGACGACCCTCGCCTCCTCCCCCCCTGGCGGGGGTCGTCTCTTTTGTCGGGTAAGGCCCCCTGCCGCGGCCCCGCGGTTTGCCGGGTGCATCTCCCCCAGTTGTGCACAGACCACGCGTTGTCCACAAATCCTCGTTCGTGACTGGCGGCCCTCGATCGTGCCGGGCACGGTGGCCCGATGACCACCTCTACCGGAGCTGCCGGCGCTCGCGGAATCCTGGCCGTCGTAGCCCAACCCGCACTGCGCAATGAGCTCGACCGAGTTGCAGCGGCCGTCGGTGTACGGGTCGTCTACACCGAAGGCGCATCACCGATCAGCAGGAAAACTTGGTCGGCGGCCGCGGCGGTAGTGCTCGACGAGCACGCGGTTGACGCATGCGCACGCGGTGGTCTGCCGCGCCGCGCACACGTGGTCGTGGTGACGGGCGGCGAACCGGCGTCGGCGACATGGGCGGCGGCCGTCGAGGTGGGTGCACGGCATGTGCTCATCCTGCCGATCCAAGAGCGCGAACTGGTCCGCGAGCTTGCCGATGCCGGCGACTCCGTGCGTGACGAGCACACCCGCGGTGAGGTCGTCGCGGTGATCGGGGGGCGTGGCGGGGCGGGCGCGTCGATATTCGCGGCGGCACTGGCCCAGGTCGCCATCAACCCGTTGCTGGTCGATCTCGATCCCTGGGGTGGTGGCATCGATCTGCTGGTGGGCTGCGAGACCACTCCCGGTGTGCGCTGGCCCGATTTGGCGTTGCAAGGCGGACGGCTGAACTGGTCGTCAGTGCGTGAAGCGCTGCCGCGCCATCGCGGGATCTGCATGCTGTCAGGCACTCGGCGCGGATACGAACTGGACGCCGGCGCAGTGGAGGCGGTCGTCGACGCGGGCCGCCGCGGCGGGGCCACCGTCGTCTGCGATGTTCCGCGCCGGCTGACCGAGGCCTCTCAAACTGCCTTGGACACAGCCGATCTCGTCGCCGTGGTCAGCCCATGCGATGTGCGGGCGTGTGCGGCGACCGCGACCCTCGCGCCGGTGCTCACCGCCATCAATCCCAACGTGGGCCTGGTCGTGCGCGGACCCTCGCCGGGCGGGCTGCGGGCCGAGGAGCTGGCTGCGATCGCCGCCGTGCCGCTGCTGGCGTCGATGAGGCCGCACCCGCGGTTGGCCGAGCAGCTCGAACACGGCGGTCTGCGGCTAGCGCGACGCTCTGCGCTGGCGGGGGCGGCGCGCCGGGTTCTGGCTTTGCTACCAGCGCGCCCGACTGCCGACATGGAAAGCAGGGCGGCATGACCGATTCGCTCATCGACCGGGTGCGTGAGCGGCTGGCCACAGAATCCGCCCCGCTGCGCCCCGTCGTGGTAGCCGACGCGATCCGGGCCGAATCCGGTGGTGTGCTCGGCGACACTGAGCTGCTGAGCAACCTGCGGGTACTGCAAACCGAGCTGACTGGCGCGGGGATCCTCGAACCACTTTTATGCGCGGACGGCACCACCGACGTGTTGGTCACCGCCCCGGACGCAGTGTGGATCGACGACGGAAACGGACTGCGGCGCACCGATATTCGGTTCGCTGACGAAGTAGCCGTACGGCGCTTGGCGCAACGGCTGGCACTGGCCGCAGGTCGTCGACTCGACGACGCGCAGCCGTGGGTGGACGGTCAGCTGACCGAGGTGGGCGCCGGCGGCTTCGCGGTCCGCCTGCATGCCGTGCTGCCACCGGTCGCCGTCGCCGGCACCTGCCTGTCGTTGCGAGTGCTTCGACCGGCCACCCAAGATTTGTCTGCGCTGATCGCGGCTGGCGCCATCGCGCCGACAGCTGCCGCACTGCTCGCTGACATCATCGCCGCCAGGTTGGCGTTTTTGGTGTCCGGCGGGACGGGGGCCGGAAAGACGACGCTGCTGTCGGCGATGCTGGCCGCGGTGGCTCCCGACGAGCGGATCGTGTGCGTCGAGGACGCCGCTGAGCTGGCGCCGCCGCATCCGCATCTGGTCAGGCTGGTCGCGCGTTGCGCCAATGTCGAAGGCGTCGGCGAAGTTACAGTGCGCCAACTCGTCCGGCAAGCACTGCGAATGCGGCCGGACCGCATCGTCGTTGGCGAGGTTCGGGGCGCCGAAGTGGTCGATCTGCTCGCGGCACTGAACACCGGTCACGACGGCGGTGCGGGCACAGTGCATGCCAACAATCCCGGGGAGGTCCCAGCTCGTTTGGAGGCGTTGGGTGCTCTTGGCGGCCTGAATCGCGGTGCCCTGCATAGTCAGCTGGCTGCCGCCGTTCAGGTGCTGCTGCATGTGGCCCGCGATCGCGCCGGCCTGCGGCGACTCAGCGAAATCGCGGTGCTACGTCAAACTGACGGACGGGTCTGCGCGGCCACCGTATGGTATGCCGACCGCGGACTGACCGACGAGGTCGCGGGCTTCCGGCGGCTGGTTGAGAGGCGGACGACCGGATGACCGCACCGGTGGCGGCCCTGGCGTTGTCAGCAGCTGTGCTGGTAGCGCCTGCATCGCCACGCCGAAGACTTGGTTGTCCCGACCGCAGCCGCATTCGACTACCGCCGCGGATCGCCGGATGTTGTGCCCTGTCTGCTGTGGCTGTCGGTGCCGTATTACTGCCGCTGACAACGGTTCTCGCCACCGCGGTGCTTGGTGCAACGGGAGCTCTGCGCTACCGGCGGCGTTGCCGTGGACGTCGTGGAATGGATGAGGGCCGGCAGCTGGAAACCGCGATCGATGTGTTGGTGGGCGAACTGCGGGTTGGCGCTCACCCCGCACAGGCGTTCGCTGTCGCGGCGGACGAAACGGCCGGCCCCGTCGCAGAGTCCTGCCGTGCGGTCGCGGCGCGCGCCCGCTTGGGAGCCGACGTCGCCGCCGGATTGCGCAGCGTCGCCGAGACTTCGGCCTTGCCGTCGCAATGGGATCGGCTCGCCGTGTGCTGGGAACTGGCCGCCCAACACGGCCTGGCGATGTCCACCCTCATGCGCGCGGCCCAACGCGATATCGTTGAGCGGCAGCGGTTTTCAGGGCAGGTCACCTCGGCGATGGCCGGTGCCCGTGCCACCGCGGCCATCCTGGCGGGCCTGCCGATACTGTCGGTGCTGTTTGGCCAACTCATCGGCGCCGACCCGGCGGAGTTCTTGCTGGCCGGTCACGCTGGCGGCTGGCTGCTGCTGGTCGGGATCACGCTGGTCTGCAGCGGGCTGCTCTGGTCGGACCGCATCACCGATCGGGCGGCATCGTGAGCACGGCTACGCTGCTGCTGGCGGTCGCTCTGTTGAGCAGCGCGCAGCCGCCGAGGCTCAGAGCGCGGGCCATGATGGTGGCCCCCGCGCCCGCCGCGGCGCGACCGCCTTCGCGTGGCCCCGATCCACTGGCCGTCGCCTCGAGCCTCGATGTGCTGGCCGTGTGCCTGGCGGCGGGCATGGCGGTGTCGAGCGCCGCGACAGCGACCGTGCCCTCGGCGCCCCCACTGCTGGCCCGTGTGCTGCGTCGCGCCGCCGACCTGCTCGCGCTGGGTGCCGACCCGGCCGTCGCATGGTCGGCACCGCCGGATCTGTCGCCCGGTTCTCTGGACGCGCAGACCGATGCGCTGCTTCGGCTGGCGCGACGGTCGTCCGCATCGGGCGTGGCACTGGCCGAGGCGGTGGCCGCGCTTGCCGCGCAATGTCGTCAGGACGCCACCCACACAGCCGCGGCCACCGCTGAACGTGCCGCGGTGCTCATCGCCGGCCCGCTCGGACTGTGCTTCTTGCCCGCGTTCGTGTGTCTGGGCATTGTCCCGGTGGTAGCCGGGCTGGCCGGCGACTTACTGCAGTCTGGCCTGCTGTGAACCGAGGAGGGAAAGATGAAGATAGTCAACATGTTTCGTGTGGTATGCGCCCGTGCGGCCTTGCTGGCGGTCGACGAGGCAGGGATGTCGACCGTCGAATACGCAATCGGGACGATCGCAGCGGCAGCGTTCGCTGCAGTCCTGTACACGGTGGTGACCGGCGACTCCATCGTCACGGCGCTGACCAACATCATCGCCCGTGCACTCAACACCAAGGCATAGTCGACGATGCTGGCGCGAGCACCGTGGAGGCGGCGCTGGGCATTGCCACCCTGGTCGCAGTCATGGTGTTGTGCCTTGCTGGCGTCACAGCGGTGTCGATGCAGGTCCGCTGCATCGACGCCGCACGCGAGGCTGCCCGATTGGCCGCCCGCGGTGATGAACGCTCGGCCGTCGCCACCGCCCGCGGTATCGCGCCCGGTGGCGCGCTGGTGCAGCTGCGTCGCGACGGCGAGTTCCTCGTGGCGACGGTCACCGCCCGGTCGAATCTGTTGCCGGCGTTGGGAATCACGGCTACGGGCGTCTCGGCGGTCGAGCCGCGATGATCGGGGATCGGCCACCGTGGTCGCGGCCGCGATGGTCGCCGTGCTGCTATCCGTCACCGGCGGCAGCCTGTATCTGGGCTCTGCGGTGGTAGCCCGTCACCGGGCCCAGGCGGCGGCCGATCTGGCCGCGCTGGCCGCTGCGGCGCGGCTCGTGGCCGGACCCGAGACGGCCTGCTTGCAGGCCAACGTGGTGGCCCGCGAGATGCGGACGAGCATCACCGGCTGCGCTGTCGACGACCTGGACGTCGTCGTCACAACCGAGGTGCGTCTAGCCGTCGGCGGAGGGGGGAGCGCGCGGGCGGCTGCCCGGGCAGGCCCGGCCGATCGGGCTTAGCCGTCGCTTGGATCGGGATCGGTCAGGCCTGCGTCGGCGAGTTCGGTGACGGTGGGCAACCGCAGCGAGACCAGCCCGGCGAATGTGTTCGGCTCGACTTCCACCCGATTGACAGTCACATGGACCGGAACCCAGCCGCCGTCATGGCCGGGCATGCGTAACACCCCGCCGGCGGCGCCGCCCGCAAACTCGGTCAGGGCCGCCATCCTCGCTTCGTCGCTCGGATGCGTCCCCGGCGCAGCCGCAGCGACACGTCGCCAGTCATAAAACGGGCACGGCTCGTCGAGCCATTTCAACAGGGTCCACGTGGCGGGATCGAACAGTGCCCGGTGCACACCAGGCTGGGCCAGGCCGTGCAGGATCCGCTGCGCGAGTCGATCCGTCGACGGCTCCGGCTCGGCCGGTTCGGCACGCCAATTCATCCCCCGTGCGATCACATGGTCGTGGCCATCGGCAGCCGGCTCCAGCCCATTGCGCGCCACAAAGCTCACGCGAATGTGATTGCCCTGCCAATCGGTGCTGTCCCAGGTGTCGCACAGTGTGTGACCTGGTTGCGACCTGACCGCAGCTGCCAGCGCCTTCCCTTCATTCGGCTTGAGATCACCCGAGGGCCAGCTGTCTGCGAACGCGCGACCCTCGGGATCCTCGACCTCGAGATTCCGGCCCGTATTGGCCAGTGATTCCGGCGTATCAGTGGCCACTCTTGCGGTCATATCCCATTTCAGTGGGCCCGGGATCGGCCGCTCCGGGGGTTCATCCGCGGTCGGCCCGCTCCAGATGTGCACCCCGTGCAGGTGGCCGTCGGACATCAACACCGGCTCGGCGCGGATCACCCGGCCGCTTTTGGGTGTGATGCTGACCAGGCTTTGGCTGGTTTGCAACGACTCGGCGATTGCGGCCTGGATGGCAGCGAGACGGGGATTGCGCCGGAGAAACACGGAAATCGGAACAAGATTTCGCAATTGGCGGCCCAGCGCCACCACAGCCGGTTCTTCGCCCAGCGTTTCCACAAGCAGCCAGTCGCGCGCCATACCACGACATTTTACCGAACTGGCAAGGGATAACTCGTTGTGTCCCTGTCTAATCCGCGCAAGTTTGGCGGCGGTCAACCTGAGGATGACGTTGATACATCAGTCGATGACTTGCACAGGTTAGCGTGGCCGGGTATTTTGCTGCTGCGCCCATTGGGATTGCGAACGGATTGTGCTGTCCGACCGTTCGCCGCGGTGTTTGTAATTTCGGCATGTGCGCGTTTCTTCAGCAGCGAGGAAATGCGTTTTCATGGCGGCTGCCGTAACGCAGACACCTGAAGACGACCGTCGAGGGGTCGGTCGTCATCAAGATGTCGCGTCCTCGTGAGCCAGCGCCGTGAGGACCAAGCGCAAAACGCGCACAGCCCCCGCCTTATCCAGTGGTTCATTACCACTGCCGCATTTTGGGGACTGCACGCAGGACGGACATCCCGACGGGCATTCGCAGGCCTCGATAGCGGCGGCGGTGGCACCCAGCCAGGTTCTTGCTCGACGGAAACCCTGTTCGGCGAACCCCGCTCCGCCCGGATAGCCGTCGTAGACGAAGACGCTGGGCAGCCCATCGGGCTCTGGACCCACTGCGGTTGACAAGCCGCCGATGTCGCCACGGTCGCAACTGGCCACCAAGGGCAGCAACCCGATCGCGGCGTGTTCGGCGGCGTGTAGCGCTCCGGGGATCTGCGGCGCGTCGATCCCGTTGCGGCGCAGAGCCTCCGGTCTAATGGTGTACATCACGGCAGTGGTGGCCAGGGTGTATGCGGGCATATCGAGTTCGATGAAGTCGATGACTTCCCCGCTCAGCCGGCGACGCAAATAGCCGACAACTTGGCTGGTGACGCAGACGGGTACCAGGCCTAACGTGACCGAACCGAATACCTGCCGTTCACCCGTGCCGGTGACCTCGATGTCGGTGAATTCCCTTGCGAACGTTGCATATCCGGGATCATCGGCGTGAACGAAAGCCATGCCCTCTTCAAAGTCCAGCGAATCGACAACGTAACTTTCGCCCTGGTGTAGATATACCGCCCCTGGGTGCACTGAAGCGGCGGCCTGTCCGACACCGGCGGTCCCCAGCAACCGTCCAGTTTCGCTCTCCACGATGACGATCTGGCCGCCAGTCGACCCCCGAATGTCCACTGCCGGATGCGGATCGACGCCCGGCGCCGGGTAGTACCGGCCGGATCGACGTCGTAGCAGCCCGTCGTCGACCAGTCCCTCGGCGACCTCCTCGGCCCCCAGCGCCCGCACCTCGGCGTCCTCCAGTGGTAATTCGGTTGCTGCACAGAGTAATTGCGGGCCAAGGATGTACGGGTTGGCCGGATCGATCACCACGCGTTCGATCGGCTTGTCCAGCAGCGCCGCAGGATGGTGCACCAAGTAGGTATCCAGTGGATCGTCTCGGGCGACCAACAAGACCAGCGCGCCCTGACCCCGTCGCCCAGATCGTCCGGCCTGCTGCCAAAACGACGTGACCGTCCCGGGGAAACCGGCCAGCACTACCGCGTCGAGTCCGGCTATATCGACACCCAACTCCAGCGCGTTGGTAGTGGCCAGACCTCGGAGCTGTCCGTCGACCAGCGCGCGTTCGAGCGCGCGACGGTCCTCGGGCAGATAACCCGCGCGATAAGACGCCACCGACTCCGTGAGCTCCGGGGCGACGTCCTCCAGCCGCGCACGTGTTGCCAGCGCGGTCAATTCGGCGCCGCGGCGCGACCGGACAAACGTCAGCGTGCGCGCCCCTTCGGCGATCAGGTCGGCCATCACTCGCGCCGCCTCGCTACCGGCGGACCGTCGTACCGGAGCGCCGTTTTCGCCGACGAGGTCGGTGCGCAGTGCCGGCTCCCACAACGCCACCGTGCGAGCGCCCTGTGGCGAGCCGTCTTCAGTGATCTCCGCGACCGGCTGGCCGATGAGCTCGGCGGCAGTTGCACCGGGCGATGCTGTTGTCGCGCTGGCGAAGATCACCGTCGGCGTTATCGCCGAGTCGGCCGAATAGCGTGCGCACAATCGCAGCAGCCGACGCAAGACCATCGCTACGTTTGAGCCGAAAACACCTCGGTAGTAATGACATTCGTCGACGATTACGAAGCGAAGACCGCGTAGAAATACCGCCCACCGGGCATGGTTGCGCAGCAGCGCAAGGTGCACCATATCCGGGTTGGAGAACAGCCACCGCGATCGCTCGCGCGCGAAGCGTCGCACCTCGGCCGGACTGTCACCGTCGTAGGCCGTGGGCACGACATCACCGAGCCGAGGTATAGCCGCGGTCAGCGCGTGCGCGGCCCGCAACTGGTCGTGGCCAAGCGCTTTCGTCGGCGACAGGTACAGCGCCCTGGCCCGCGGATCGGTCGCCAGCGCATTGAGGATGGGAAGCTGATAGGCCAACGACTTCCCGGACGCCGTGCCGGTGCTGATAACGACGTGACGGCCGGCATGCGCCAGCTCCGCTGCGTCAACTTGATGCGCCCACGGCGAACTGATGTCGCGATCGGTAAAGGCGCGCACCACGTCCGGTTCGGCCCATGCCGGCCACGGACGCCGGTCGCCGTGCCTTGGCGGCAGCTCGGCGACATGGCGTAGCGGGTGGTCTCCGGGTTCGCTACCGGCGACCGCGGCCGCGAGCAGTTCGCTGCCGAACGTCACCATCTCTACGCCCCTCCTGATGTGAGCTAATTGCCGAATGCCTCAACCAACGACGACCCCGCGGCCAGGGGTTTGGCGCATCTCACCTGAATTGTTTACCTCTTAGTAGCTGAATTGATCACCTGAGGCTGTCGCAGACGCGATGAACGTGATTGACTGTTTGCGGTCGCAGCTTCTGTGTTCGTGTAAAACTTTCGCAGGATCGACGTTGCGGCCGCGGTTCCTGCGAGGTTGTAGGTCGGGTGAAGTTCCGGCGACTCGGCAAGGTATAGCGGTCGGAACGGGCCCG
>NZ_JBATXN010000481.1:0-2296 GCF_049673265.1 Mycobacterium sp.
CCTCATTATATGCCGCTGGATATCGATGGCGACCACGCGCCCGGTGGGGCCGACCCGCCGCGCCAGTTCCAGCGTAAAGAATCCCATGCCCGGTCCGGGCTCAAGGACTGTCATGCCTTCACGGACATAGGGCGCCAGGAGCTCGGCCGGGTCGCACTGCAATCGCCGCAGCGGACTGGCCAGAAGATACCCGATCCACCAGGGGCAGATGCTGTGCCTCGCCGCCATCCACTCTCCTCAGGTCGGTTGTGTCCAGCGTCGCCAGCCGGCGGAATGGGCGGTGACGGTTTCGAACCGCCGACCCTCTCGGTGTAAACGAGATGCTCTACCGCTGAGCTAACCGCCCGTGCCGCGCCACCTCCCGGATCAGTGCGGCAGCGAAGGCGCCGCCGGCGGGACCACCGTGGCTGCGACCGCCGGCTCGGTATCCGGGGGTTCGGTCCACTCGATCGGCTCCGGCTTGCGCGCCAGCGCTTGGGCGATGACGTCGTCTACGTGCGCCACCGGCACCAGCGTGAGGTTCTTCTTCACGTTGTCCGGGATCTCCGCCAGATCCTTCTCGTTCTCCTTCGGGATGAACACTGTGGTGATCCCGGCCCGCAGTGCCGCCAGCAGCTTCTCCTTCAGACCACCGATCGGCAGCACCCGGCCGCGCAGCGTGATCTCGCCCGTCATTGCCACATCGCGCCGCACCGGAATGCCGGTCAGTACCGAGACGATGCTGGTGGCCATTGCGATGCCCGCCGAAGGTCCGTCTTTCGGCGTCGCACCCTCGGGTACATGCACGTGGATGTCGCGCTTCTCGAACAGCGTCGGCTTCAGGCCGAAGGTTACGGCGCGGCTGCGGACGTAGGAGAGGGCTGCGGACACGCTCTCCTGCATCACGTCGCCCAGCTTGCCGGTAGTCTTCACATTGCCCTTGCCGGGCACCATCACGCTCTCGATGGTCAGGATCTCGCCGCCCACCTCGGTCCAGGCGAGACCGGTGACGACGCCTACCATGTCCTCATCCTCGAGATCGCCGTAGCGGAACTTCCGCACGCCGGCATATTTCTCGAGATTCTTCGGCGTGAAGGTCACCTTCTTGACCTTCTTGGTGACGATGTCCCGGACCGCCTTGCGCGCCAGATTGGCCATCTCGCGCTCCAGGTTCCGCACTCCCGCCTCGCGCGTGTAGTAGCGGATCAGGTCGCGCAACCCGTCATCGGTGATCGACCATTCACCGGACTTCAGGCTGTGCGCCTCGCTCTGCTTGGCGAACAGATGCCGCTTGGCGATCTCCACCTTCTCATCCTCGGTGTAGCCGGGGATGCGGATGATCTCCATGCGGTCCATCAGCGGCTGCGGCATGCGCAGGCTGTTGGCGGTGGTCACGAACATCACGTCCGACAGGTCGTAATCGACCTCCAGGTAGTGATCGGCGAAGGTGCTGTTCTGCTCAGGGTCCAGCACCTCGAGCAGTGCGGAGGACGGATCGCCGCGCCAGTCCGCACCAAGCTTGTCGATTTCGTCGAGCAGGAACAGCGGGTTGCTGGTCTTGGCCTTCTTCATGCCCTGGATGACCTTGCCCGGCATCGAGCCGATATAGGTCCGCCGATGGCCGCGAATCTCGGCCTCGTCACGCACGCCGCCGAGCGACACGCGTACGAATTCGCGCCCGGTCGCTTTCGCGATCGACTTGCCGAGCGAGGTCTTGCCAACGCCGGGCGGTCCCACCAGGCACAGGATCGGGCCGCGAATCTTGCCGCTGCGCGATTGCACGGCGAGGTATTCCAGGATGCGCTCCTTGACCTTCTCCAGCCCGTAATGGTCGGCGTCGAGCACGCGCTCGGCTTCCAGCACGTCGTTCTTGACCTTGCTGCGCTTCTTCCAGGGGATCGACAGCATCCAGTCGAGATAGTTGCGCACGACCGTCGCCTCGGCGCTCATCGGGCTCATGGTGCGCAGCTTCTTCAGCTCGCCCAGCGCCTTCTCCATCGCCTCCTTGGAGAACTTGGTCTTCTTGATGCGCGCTTCGAGTTCGGCGGTCTCGTCCTTTCCGTCCTCGCCCTCGCCCAGCTCCTTCTGGATCGCCTTGAGCTGCTCGTTCAGGTAGTACTCGCGCTGCGTCTTCTCCATCTGCCGCTTGACGCGGTTGCGGATGCGCTTCTCGACCTGCAGCACGCCGATCTCGGATTCCATGTGCCCGAACACACGTTCGAGCCGCTCACCGACCTTGGCGGTTTCCAGCAGCTCCTGTTTCTCGCCGATCTTGAGGCTCAAGTGTGCCGCCACCGTATCGGCCAGCTTCGATGCC
>NZ_JBATXN010000482.1:0-2785 GCF_049673265.1 Mycobacterium sp.
GGCCGACACCTCGTCCGCAGCTGGCGGGACCACGCCGGTGGTCGGAGCCGCCGCGGCTGCGTCCTGCGCTGTGATGGCAGATCCGATGCTCTGCAAGTTTCCGGCTGCGGCCGTCAGATGCTCTGGCTGCGCATTGACAAACGACACCAGGCACTCCCTTCACAGCAGCACACACCCGTCACTGGTTAGAGACGTTAACTAGCCAAGATGGGCTGCCGACATGCTCTAGCTATGCGTCGGCTATGAATGGCGTGACGCAGCGCGATACGCCGAACGCAAAACGGCGCGGCTCTCCCAAAGTGGGGAGAACCGCGCCGTTAGGCGGGTTACCGCCGCAGTTCGGTGGCCGCGACCTGCACGAACACGCCGGTGTCCTCGGCCATCAGTAGGCCACGACCGCGGGGCAGCGGGCCGCCCTTCATCTTGCCGCGGATGAAGCCCTCGTCGGGGTCGGCGTCCATCACCAGCAGCGGGGCGTTGGCCTGCGCCAGTGCCCGCAGCATCGGGTCGCTGCCAGCCGAAGACCAGCCACCGAAGGTACGGGTGACGATCACGTGCAAGCCGACATCGGCTGCCCGCGTCACCCACGGCGCGGCCTTGTGCAGCGGTGAATCGAAGCCAGGCGGCAGCTGCTGCACGTCGTCGATGATCAGGAAGATCTCCGGCCCACTCCACCATGCCCGCGACAGCAGCTCTTCGGCCGACAATCCCGGCGGTGGCTCGCGCCGGGTCAACACGGCACCCAGCTCTTCCATCATGGCCGCGACACCGTCGAGGTTGTAGGCGAACTTCTCGACGTAGTCGGTGCCCAGCGTGGTCAGCAGCTGACGGCGCGGGTCCACCAGCCACACCTGAGCCGAGGGTCGCGAAGTCGGAGGCGCAATGCTGGCTCCCGGCTCGTACACCCGACCGATCTCGGCCATGATCGTGGCCAGCGTCGTGGTGCGACCACACTCGCGCCGGCCCGTCACCATCAGGTGGGCGTTCTCGGCGAAGTTGAGGTACACCGGCTGCAGGTCCAATTCGTTGATGGCCCAAGCGATTCCACCGGCCCCGACGTTTTGGCGCCGATCGGCCGCGGCCAGCGCCTGCACCTGCTCCAGCCCGAACTTGGCGGGCAGCCGGCGCACCGGCGGAGCGTGGCCAGCCGCCACTCGGCTGACCGCCGCGGCGACGTTGTCGGACTCGAACACGTTGTCCGGCGTGCTCGCCAGCGCAGGACGGGCCACCAGCGTGTGCAGACCCGATTGCGGATCGCTGTCCAGCCGTACGTAATTCACCGCGACCATGCCGCGGCCCGGCTTGACGGGAACGTCCTTAGCGAACCGCGAGCGCACCAGCTTCGCGTCTTCGACTGCGGCCAGCCGCAGCTCGATCCGGGAGCCGAAACCGCTACGCACCGGCGGGCGCAGCTCGGACTCGCGATCGGCCGTGACCACTACATGCACCCCGAACGACGGGCCCTGGTTGATGATCTGGTTGACCTGCTCGATCAGCACCTCGTTCTCTTCGGCCAGCGCCCGGTAGTTGTCGATCACCAGGTACACGTCGCCGAAGCCGTCGTTGGGCACGCTGCCGGCCTCCCCGCCGAACTTGCGCCGCCGGAAGACGTCCATCGAGGGCACGTCGTACTCGAGGAAGGTGCGCTTGCGCTCACGCAGCAGCGCCAACAACTCCGCCACCGTGCGGCGCACGCCGTAGGGGTCGGTCGGGCCGACCACCTCGCCGACGTGCGGTAGTCCCGCCACCGTCGTCAGCGCGGTGCTGCTGTAGCCCAGCACATAGAACTGGACCTGCTCGGGGGTATGGGTCAGCGCCGCCGACGTGATCAGCGTCTGCAACGCGGTGGTCTTGCCCGAGCCACCCGCACCGAGGATCAGCACGTTGGAACCAGGCCCGGAGGTGTCCACCGTCCACGGCGGCTGGTCGTGCTTGAACGGCCGGTCGATGATCCCGATGGGGAAGACCAAGTTCCTTGCCGTGCCGTATTCCTCCTGCCACGGCCGACCGAGGAACCGGTTCACCAGGTTTTCGATCGACACCGGCACGTCGAGCGGCGGTTGCCACAACCGGTAGGGCTCGAAATCGATCCGGCGCAGCTGATCGATGATCACCGTGCCGACCCTCGGCGTACGGATTGCCTCTTCCTCTTCCTCTTCGGGCTCGTCGGCTATGTCGGCGCCCAAAGCCTCACCGTTCCCGCCGAGGATCTCACCGTTGGTCAGCGTGTTGAAGTCGTCCGGACCGCTGACACTGACCTCGATAGGCGTGAAGCCGGTGGTAAACAGTTGCGGCCGAATGTAATCCACCGAATGCGTCAGTGCCGCCGGACCATCGTCGTCGAGCGAAACGCCGCGGCGGTAGTCGCGCCACAGGAACTCCGCCTGGAACCGGACGATCTCCTCGAGGCTCTTGCGGAAGTAGCCCAGACCGGCCTGAGCAGGCAGGTTCACCGCGTTCGGCACCCCGGCCGCCTGTGCCGCACCGGCGGTACGTGCCTTCAGCACCAACCGGTAACCCATGTTCTCCATGAGCTTTTCGGCACGGCTCTCGATGGTCTGCGAGGCCATCATCAAGTGAATCCAGTAGGCACGACCCTGGCGGCCGATCGAGTCCAGCACGTCGACCGCGGTCGGCATGATCCGGAACCATTCGTAGAACTCGTCGATGACCACCACCAGCATCGGCAGCGGCGGAATGTCCTGACCGCGTGCGCGCATCCGGCCGCGCATCTCGTTGTACTCCTTGGCGTCATCGACACCGGCGTTGTCGCACACCGCTTTGC
>NZ_JBATXN010000483.1:0-2388 GCF_049673265.1 Mycobacterium sp.
ATCTGATCGCCACCGTCGCCTTCGCCGAGGACGACTCGGCTCGGTTGCCCGCCACGATCGCCACGTCTGCGGGTGCGATCGGCGACGCCTGGCACGTGACCGGCTACAAGCACTTCGTCCTTGACGGGCAAGCGGCGGAGCTGTTGTACGTTCTGGCCGGAACCGATTCGGGGCCAGCCGTTTTCGCGGTAGAGGCCAGTGCTGCTGGCCTGGGCGTGACGCCGCTGACCACGGTGGACCCGACCCGTAAGCAGTGCCGCCTGCAATTCGTCGATACGCCGGCACGGCTGGTTGGTCGGCTTGGCGTCGGAGTGGAGGTATTCACCGCAGCGCTGGACCGCGCAGCTGTGGCATTGGTCAGCGAGCAGGCCGGCGCTGCGCGGCGCGTTGTCGAGATGGCCGCCGAGTACGCCAAGACCCGCTATCAGTTCGGCCGCGCAATCGGCAGCTTTCAAGCGGTCAAGCACATGTGCGCCGACATGCTGCTGGAGGCCGAGTCGGCAGTGTCGGCGGCACGCTACGTCGCCGGATCATTCGCCGAGCAAGCACCCTCGCGTATCGCCGATCTTGCTCTGGCACAGGCATACTGCTCGGACGCGTTCGTCTTTGTCGCCGCCACCAACATCCAGGTTCACGGCGGCATCGGGTTCACCTGGGAGCATCCGGCGCACCTCTATTTGCGTCGGGCCCGCAGTGCCGCCCAGTTGCTGGGCAGCCCGGCCTGGCACCGGGAACGCTACCTGCGGCAGAGCGGAGCCTAAAACTGTGACTGACGAGGAGTTGCGCGACGAGGTTCGAAACTGGTTGGCCGCCAATTGGAATCCCGGAATCGATCGCGCCAGCTGGGCCCAGGTCGTCTTCGATGCCGGATGGGCGGTGCCCAGCTGGGAACCTGAGTGGTATGGCCGCGGCCTTCCGGATGCCCAAGCCCGGATTGCCGCTGCGGAATTCGCCGCCGCCGGTGCGCCCGGCTGTGGTCATGATCGCGCGAACCTGTTCGCCTGCACCCTGCATGACGCCGGAACGGACGAGCAGAAAAGACGGCTGATTCCGCCGTCGATACGCGGCGAAAGCAAGTGGTGTCTGCTCTACAGCGAACCCGGTGCGGGATCGGACCTGGCCGGCCTGCGCACCAAAGCCGAACGCCACGGCGACGAGTGGGTGATCAACGGTCAGAAGGTGTGGACGTCGTTCGCCAAAACCGCCGACTACGGCATGTTGGTGGCCCGGACCGACTGGGGTGTGCCCAAACACCGAGGGATCAGTTTTTTCATGTTGCCGATGCATCAGCCGGGCGTCAAGATCCGGCCGATCCACCAGATCACCGGTGAATCGGAGTTCAACGAAGTCTTCATCGAAGATGCCCGCATCCCCGCCGAGAACTTGGTCGGCGAGCTCAACGCCGGGTGGTCGGTACTGCAGATCGCGCTCGGGCACGAGCGCCGGTTCATGGGCGATCTGGCCCGCACCGCCAAGGACAGCCGTCGGCCCCGGGCCGAAAGGGCCAACTTCTTAATCGAATTGGCACGCGAAGCCGGCAAGCTGGACGACCCTTATATTCGTCAGCAGATCGCGCGGGTCGACGCGCTTGCGACGGTCAACCGGTGGAACACCCAGCGGTCGAAGGCCGCGACCGATCGCGGCGAGGCGGCGACGCTCATGGCGCTCGGGAAGATCGCGATGTCGCGAATCCTGCATGAGACTGCCCGCGTGGAGACCGAAATCGTCGGCGCCGAGGCGATGTTGGCCGGACCCGAGAACCCCGTCGGTGACGCGGTGACGTTCCGGACGATGAACGCCTACTTCACCTCGATCGGCGGCGGGACCGATCAGATTCAACGCAATATCATCGGGGAACGCGTGCTGGGCCTGCCGAAAGAACCTGAGCCGTACCGCAACACACCGTTCCGCGATCTACCACACTGATTCGGTGCGCGACGCGATCGCGGCGATGCTTGAACTTTGACAGCGATGCGCTCATCCTGACAGCGTGGCAGGTACCGAAAAGCCGTCGCGCGGGATTCTTGACCCGGTGGCGCGCAAGCTACGCCTGCCGTTCCGGACGCCCGACTTCATCGACCGGATCATCCGCGGCGGGGTCAACCAGGCCGGTCGGCGAACGCTGTACATGCTGCTTACCACGTGGGACGCCACCGGTGGCGGACCGTTCGCCGCGAGCGCGATCGCCACGGCGGGGCTGGCCAGGACAGTCGACATCGCGCAGGGTCTGTTCATCGGCCCGGTCTTCGACCCGCTGCTGAAAGCGCTGGGCGCCGATCAGATCACGCTTCGCGCATCGCTATGTGCCTCCCAAGTGGTCGGTCTTGGCATCATGCGCTACGGGGTGCGTGTCGAGCCGATCCAGTCAATGGATGTCGACACCCTGGT
>NZ_JBATXN010000484.1:0-2696 GCF_049673265.1 Mycobacterium sp.
GTTCACCGGCGTGCACATCAACACTTCGGAGAACCGCGCGGTGCTGCACGTCGCGCTTCGGCTACCGCGCGATGCGGAGCTGATTGTGGACGGGCAGAACGTGGTCGAGGATGTGCACGAGGTGCTCGACGCGATGGGCGAGTTCACCGACCGGTTGCGCAGCGGCGAATGGACCGGCGCGTCCGGAAAGCGAATCAGCACCGTCGTCAACATCGGAATCGGCGGTTCGGACCTCGGACCGGTGATGGTCTACCAAGCGCTGCGTCACTACGCCGACGCAGGCATCTCGGCGCGGTTCGTGTCCAATGTCGATCCCGCCGACCTGATCGCGACGTTGGCCGATTTAGACCCGGCCACAACGCTTTTCATCGTCGCCTCCAAGACATTCTCGACGCTGGAGACGCTCACCAACGCCACCGCGGCCCGGCGCTGGCTGACCGACGCGCTCGGCGATGACGCGGTGGCAAAGCATTTCGTTGCCGTCTCGACCAACAAGAAGCTGGTCGACGAGTTCGGCATCGACACCGAGAACATGTTCGGATTCTGGGACTGGGTCGGCGGACGGTATTCGGTCGACTCGGCGATCGGGCTCTCGGTGATGGCCGCGATCGGCCGGGAGGCTTTCGCGGACTTCCTGTCCGGGTTCCACCTAGTTGACGAGCATTTCCGGACCGCCCCGCTTCAGGCCAACGCACCGGCGTTGCTTGGGCTGATAGAGCTGTGGTATTCGAATTTCTTTGGCGCACAGTCGCGTGCGGTTCTGCCGTATTCCAACGACCTCGCGCGATTCGCGGCGTATCTGCAGCAGCTGACGATGGAATCCAATGGCAAGTCAACCCGCGCGGACGGCACACCGGTCGTCACCGACACCGGTGAAATCTATTGGGGCGAGCCAGGAACCAACGGCCAGCACGCTTTCTACCAGTTGCTACACCAAGGCACCCGTCTGGTGCCGGCCGACTTCATCGGTTTTTCCCAACCGATCGACGACCTGCCCACAGCCGACGGCACCGGCAGCATGCACGACCTGCTGATGAGCAACTTCTTCGCGCAGACCCAGGTGTTGGCATTCGGCAAGACGGCCGAGGAGATCGCCGCCGAAGGCACGGCTGCGGATGTGGTGCCGCACAAGGTGATGCCCGGTAACCGACCGACCACATCCATTCTGGCCACCAGGCTCACCCCATCGGTAATGGGCCAGTTGATCGCCCTGTACGAGCATCAGGTCTTCACCGAGGGCGTGGTGTGGGGCATCGACTCGTTCGACCAATGGGGCGTCGAGTTGGGTAAGACGCAGGCCAAGGCGCTGCTGCCGGTCATCACTGACGACGCATCGCCGGATAAGCAATCGGACAGCTCGACCGACGCGCTGGTGCGCCGATACAGGACCGAAAGAGGGCGCGTGGGCTAGGTTTTCCGCCGAGCAGTCGCATAAGCCCCACATTCCACGGCGTGTCGGGAGCTTTTACGTCTGCTCGCCCGGGTCACCCGAAGCGCTTGGCCAGCGGCGGCGGTAGTACCCGCATCAGCTGCACCATCGGCGCCCACGGCCACCACGGCACGGCGGCCCGGCCCGGCTCACGCTCGATGGCGGCGACCAACGCCTTGACCCCAGTTTCGTTGTCCACCATGAACATTGTGCTCTGCGATTTGGCGGTCATCTCCGACTCGATATAGCCCGGCTCGAGGACGGACACCTTGATCGGACCGTTGGCGTATTCGGCACGCAGCGACTCACCCAGCGAGCGCACCCCGGCCTTGCTGGCCGCATACGCCGCCTTCACGCCGGGCACACCCTTGGCGCCGAGCACCGAGGAGATCAGCACCAGATGCCCCGACCCCTGCTGCTTGAACATCTGTAGCGCGGTTTCGATCTGAACCAGGGCAGCTACCAAATTGGTTTCGATCGTTGCCTTGTTGGCCCACAGTTTGCCCGACCCCAGAGGCGCGCCCTTACCGATACCGGCGTTGACGATCACCCGGTCGATTCCGCCGAGCGTGTCGGACAATTGGGCGAATACCTTCGGCACCTGTTCGTGGTCGTTGACGTCCAGCGCGGCGACGGCCACCGTGACGCTCGGATACTGTTGCGACAGCTCAGCTTTGAGCTCGTCGAGCCGATCGGTGCGGCGAGCGCACAGCGCCAGGTCGCGGTCCTTGGCCGCGAACGCACGGGCCATGCCGGCGCCCAGGCCGGAACTCGCGCCGGTGATGAGGATCTTCCGCCGAGTCGGAGTCATCCGCGCAGCATAGCTACTTGAGTAGACGCGACATTCGCCGGTCGGCCAGCACCTTGCCGCCGGTCTGGCAGGTCGGGCAGTACTGAAACGACTTGTCGGCGAACGACACTTCACGAACGGTGTCTCCGCACACCGGACACGGCAGGCCGGTGCGCGCATGCACCCTCAATCCGGACCGCTTCTCCCCCTTGAGCGTCGCAGCCTGCTGGCCGACCGAGCGGGTCACCGCGTCGGAGAGGACCGAAACCATCGCGTCGTGCAATGCGGCCAGCTGTCCGTCGGCGATCTTTCCCGCCGTGGCGAACGGCGAAATCTTTGCGACATGAAGAATCTCGTCGCTGTAGGCGTTGCCTATACCGGCGATCACCTTCTGGTCGGTGATGACGGACTTGATCCGGCCGGTGTTTCCGGCCAGCAGGCCGGCCAATTCGTCGACGGACAGCTGCAGTGCATCGG
>NZ_JBATXN010000485.1:0-8105 GCF_049673265.1 Mycobacterium sp.
GGTCACCCTGGCAGCAGCCATCCGGCGAGCAGACCTGGCAGGCGCCCGTCGGGGAACAGCCGACGTGGCAGGCACCCGCGTACACGCCCACTGAATACGGCCAGTACCAGCAGCCGCCCGCGCAGTACTACCCGCCGTCCCAGCCGTTCCCGCAGCCCACGGGCTACCCGCAGCAAGACCAGTACGGCGGCCAGGCCGGCCAGTACGGTCAGCCCGGGCAGTACGGTCAGCCCGGCCAGCCCGGCCAATACCCGCCACCGGGGCAGTACGGGCAGCCAGGTCAGTACGGCCAACCAGGGCAGTACGGCCAACCAGGGCAGTACGGCCAACCGGGGCAGTACGGCCAGTACCCGGGGCCCTACGGGCAGCCTCCCGCCCGCCCGAAGCGGTCGCGCGCGGTGATCGGCACTGTCGTCGGCGTGTTCGCCGCCATCGTCGTCGCCGTCGTGTTGGTGCTGGGCTTCTGGCAGCCAGGGTTTTTCGTGACCACAAAACTGGACGTCAGCAAGGCACAGGCCGGTGTTCAGCAGATCCTTACCGACGACACCAACGGCTACGGCGCGAAGAACGTCAAAGACGTCAAGTGCAACAAGGGCCAGAACCCGACGGTCAAAAAGGGCAGCAGCTTCGACTGCGACGTCAGCATCGACGGCACCAAACGTCAGGTGACGGTGACCTTCCAGGACAACAAGGGCACCTACGAGGTGGGTCGGCCCAAGTAACCGCTCAGGACGACGGCAGCGCGTCGAGCGCTTTCTGCAGTCGCGCGATCGGTGACCCGACCCCGAGCCGAGTGGCCAGCTCAGCAGTCCGCGCCGGATCGGCCGCCACCAAGGGCAGCGCGTCGGTAGGGGTCGACAGGGTGACCGGCGCATCGGTGGCCACCCGCACCACCGGGCCGGCGGCTTCGATGTAGTCGGCGGCGTTACGCAACTTGGTTCGCAGACCTTTGGACAGCGACGATTTGGGGTCGTCGACGGCGGCCAAGATACCCGCCAGGGATCCATGTTGCGCCAGCAGCGTCGCGGCCGTTTTTTCGCCGATACCCGGCACGCCGGGAAGCCCGTCGGAGGGATCGCCGCGCAGCAGCGCCAGCTCGGCGTAGCCCACTCCGGCGCGGTCGGCGGGCACGCCGTAGCGCTCGGCTACCTCGCGCGGACCCATCAGCGTCGCGTTGGTCAGGCCGCGTCCGAGATAGAGCACCCGAACCGACACCGGATCGTCGCCGACCACCTGTAGCAGGTCGCGGTCGCCGCTGACGACGATCACCGGGTCACGCCGCTCAGCAGCGGCCAACGTGCCGATCACGTCGTCGGCTTCGAAACCCGCCGCACCGCCGGTGCAGATGCCGAATGACTCGAGGATTTCCTCGATCATCTCGACCTGCGGTGACAACTCGTCGGGCACTTCCTCGACATCGGGTTCGCCGTCGGGGTGCTCTTCCTCGACGCGATGCGCCTTGTATGACGGGATGCGGTCCACCCGGAATTGCGGTCGCCAGTCCAAGTCCAGGCACACCACCAAGCGGCCAGGGCGCTGGCGGGTGACCAGCATCGCGACCGAGTCCAAGAAGCCGCGGACCGCATTCACCGGCCGACCGTCCGGAGCGGTGATCGAGGAAGGCACGCCGAAGTAGGAGCGAAACCACATGCTGGCGCCGTCAAGCAGCAACAGCGGCGCAGACATGCCCGCCATCCTGCCAGTCGCGCGGCTAGCCTGACTGCCATGGGTTCTCATCGCTTCGATGCCGACGTTTACGGTCGCCGGATTGCGGCCGCGACGGCCGCTACCGCCGAGGCCGGCTTGGCCGGCCTGGTGATTACCCCGGGCTACGACTTGCGGTACCTGCTCGGCTCACGCGCGCAGACTTTCGAGCGGCTCACCGCGCTGGTGCTGCCGATCACCGGTGACCCGACCGTGGTGGTACCGCGACTGGAGCTGGCGTCGCTCAAACAGTCCGCTGCCGCGGATCTGGGTCTGGCAGTGCGAGATTGGGTCGACGGCGATGATCCCTACCAACTGGTCGCCGAGGCCATCGGAGGCGGACCCGCCGCGAGCGCCGTCACCGACTCGATGCCCGCGCTGCATTTGCTGCCACTGGCCGACGTTCTCGGTGTCGTGCCGGTGTTGGCCACGGGTGTGCTGCGTGGGCTGCGGATGGTCAAGGACGGTTCCGAGATCGACGCGCTGCGCAAGGCCGGTGCGGCTATCGACCGCGTGCATTCCCGGGTGCCGGATTTTCTGGTCCCCGGTCGAACGGAGGCCGACGTTGCCGCGGATATCGCCGAAGCAATTGTCGCCGAAGGGCATTCGGAGGTGGCATTCGTCATTGTCGGTTCCGGTCCGCATGGTGCAGACCCGCACCACGAGTACTCGGATCGGGAGCTTGGCGTCGGTGACGTCGTGGTCGTCGACATCGGCGGCGCATACCGGCCCGGATACCACTCCGATTCCACCCGCACCTACAGCATTGGTGAGCCCAACGCTGAAGTGGCGCAACAATATTCAGTGCTGCAGCGGGCCCAACGAGCGGCCGTCGAGGCGGTGCGTCCCGGAGTGACCGCCGAACAGGTGGATGCCGCTGCTCGCAGCGTGCTGGCCGAAGCCGGGCTCGCCGAGTATTTCGTGCACCGCACCGGGCACGGCATCGGGTTGTCGGTGCACGAGGAGCCGTACATCGTCGCCGGCAATGACTTGCCGCTGCAGGCGGGCATGGCGTTTTCCGTCGAGCCCGGAATCTATTTCCCCGGCAGATGGGGCGCGCGTATCGAAGACATCGTGGTGGTGTCCGAAGACGGCGCCCTGCCCGTCAACCATCGTCCACACGACCTGATCGTCGTCCCGGTCTAGGGTTATTCTCGTGCGATGACCGATCACGACCGCGCCGCCGCCCGCCGAGAAATCACCGATGCGTTTCTCAACGCGTTGGAACGACGCCATGAGGTGCTGGACCTGATCGTGGAGGCCGAAGACCGGTCGTCGGCGGTCGACGGCATCGTCACCTTGCTGGGCACTTCACGGCTGGGCGCCGAGGCAGTCATCGGGATGTCCTTCGATCAACTGACCATCGCCTCGCGGAAGAAGATCGCCGCCGAGCTTGAAGACCTGAACAACATCTTGAGTTTCACGTTCAAGGACCGGCCCGCCAGCTCCGGCGACACCTTGGTGCTGCGACCGTTCTCCGCGGCGTCCGACCGCGATATCTTCGCGGCGCGCACCGAGGAGGTGGGCGCCAAGGGTGACGGGTCAGGTAGCCCGGCCGGTGGGCTCGACGACGAGATCCGCTCGGCGCAGGATCGGTTCGACGCCGAAGAGGCCGCGTGGTTCGTCGCGGTCGACGGTGACGAGAAGGTCGGCATGGTCTTCGGCGAACTCGCCGATCACGAAGTTCACGTGCGGATCTGGATCCGTCCTGACTGCCGGCACCGGGGCTACGGCACTGCCGCGCTGGCCAAATCGCGACCGGAGTTGGCGGCCTATTTCCCGGCCGTGCCGTTGGTGATTCGGGCGCCCGGCGCCACCCTGGTCTAGCGGAACTAGCCCGTTTTGCGGGTCAGCAGATCCGAGGACCCTAGGACTCGTTCGATCTGTACCTCGATGACCACTCGTCGGGGGTTGGCCCTCGGTGTGCGGTAGCGCTGTGCGTAGCGCAGTTCGGCGTCGCGCACGGCGTCGACTTCCCTGTTGACGCTGGCCCGGCCCTCAAGCGATAGCCAGCGGGCACCGTCGACCTGACTGAGCACCGCGACCCCGCCACGTTCGGCGTTGACCGCCTTTTGCGAACCGCCGGTAGTGATCACCCGCGCGATATGTGTCTTCGGGTCGAAGGTGAAACCCACCGCCACCACGTGCGGCGAATTGTCGACGCGCAGCGTGGTCAGCATGGCGAGATGGCGCTCCGTGAGAAACGCCAGTGCGTCGTTGGTCAGCCGGGCGGTGCTGTTCGCCATCACCGCTCACGCTAGCGCAGGTGATAATCACAGCCGTGGATGACACGGGGGCTGTGGCACCTAGGACGGTTTTGATCCTGGGCGGTCGCAGTGAGATCGGTATCGAACTCGCGCGCCGGCTGGCTTCCGGCGCCACGGTGATACTGGCGGCGCGTAAAGCCGATCAACTGGCTGACCAGATCGCGGCCGTGCGCGCAGCCGGAGCGGCGGCCGTGCACACCCAAGAGTTCGATGCCGACGACCTCGATTCGCACGGACCGCTGGTCTCCTCGATCGTCGCCGACCACGGCCCGATCGACACTGCGGTGCTGGCGTTCGGGATCCTCGGCGATCAGGCCCGCGCCGAGGCGGACGCTGCGCACGCTGTCGCGGTCATACACACCGACTACGTCGCGCAGGTCAGCCTGCTCACCCATTTGGCCGCGGCGATGCGCCAGGCCGGGCGGGGATCGCTGGTGGTCTTCTCGTCGGTGGCCGGTGTCCGAGTGCGTCGGGCCAACTACGTGTACGGCTCGGCGAAGGCGGGTCTGGACGGGTTCGCCAGTGGATTGGCCGACGCGCTGCACGGCACCGGGGTGCGGTTGTTGATCGCCCGCCCGGGATTCGTCATCGGCCGCATGACGCACGGCATGACGCCGGCTCCGTTGTCGAGCACGCCCGAGCAGGTGGCCGCCGCCACCGCACGAGCACTGGGCAAAGGACGGCGCACGGTGTGGATCCCGTGGCCGCTGCGGCCGATGTTCTTCGCGATGCGACTATTACCGCAGTTCATCTGGCGGCGACTGCCGCGATAATCGTCCCGTCGTCAATTACAAAGGGCTACAGGCGAATCAGAACAGTGGTGGGAGAAACTCGGACGACCGGAGGACTGAATGAGGCTTGAAGGCAAGGTTGCTTGATCACCGGAGCCATCGGCGGCATGGGCGGCGCCTCGGCGCGCCTCTTTGCCAAGGAGGGTGCGGCCGTCTTGGTTGCCGCCCGTCACGACGAGCTGGCAGACCCCATCGTCAAGGAGATCACCGACGCAGGTGGCAGGGCCGCTTTCATCCAGTTGGAAGTCACCGGGCAAGAGCAGTGGGAGGCAGCGGTTAAACAGGCCGAGAAGCAGTTCGGCGAACTACACATCCTCAGAACGTCGTCGGGAGCAACGATTTGGTCATGCTCCCGGAGGTCGACCTGGACGCGTGGCACAAGGTCTTCGAGATCAACGTCACCGCAACCATGGTCGGGATGCAGACGTGCGCGCCGCTGATCAGGGACTCTGGTGGTGGGTCGATCGTCAACATCGGGTCGGTCGGCGGTTTGTCGGGCACGTTCTCGACGGCGTATTCGTCGTCGAAGTGGGCCTTGGAGGGTCTGTCCCGCTCCGCCGCCTATGTCTATGCCGACTGGGGGAATCCGCTGCAATGTCATTCAGCGCGGTTTCATCGCGACGAAGATGACCGCACCGCACTCCAATCCGGCGCTGAAGGAAATTGTCGACAAGCAGATGCAAGAGACCGTGCTGCTGCGCCGGATGGGTAAGCCCGAGGAGATTGCCAATACCGCGCTGTTTCTCGCCAGCGACGAGTCCTCCTACATCACCGGTACGGATATCGTCGTCGATGGTGGGTGGTTCTCTGCCGCTGCATATCTCACCAATGAGCGGCGCAGCGGGTTGCTCAAAAACATAGTGGCGGCCAAGGACAGCGACTAGGACTTCGTTGCCGTCGCACGGCTGTTGCCTCGCTGCGCTCAGAATGCCGGTTGCCTCTTACGGCCCTAACGCCCGGGAGCGGCCGCCCCACGCGACGTCACAATTCTCGAAGACGTAGCGCACGTCCCGATGATGGACGGCCCCGCTCTCGTGGCACGCGCCATCCATGCGTGTATAGGCGCGGCCACGAATCGAAATAAGCTTGTCGGTCAGGTCCGCTGAGTCGAACATCTTTTACGACGGTGGTATCGACTGGCTGAAGAACACTTTAGCCACGGAGGCGCCGACCGCTCCTGCTAACTATGGCGACCGCGCGGAGCTCGCCAAGAATCTTGCAAGAATCCTGCCGCACCCTACGCATTGTCCGCATTGTCGGCCACCTCGACCGACTTCGGAGCATGATGAAGCACATTCGCGAGAAAGGGACTCACAAATGGCCAGGCAGTGGTGGGTGAGTCGTCGAGACAAGTTGGCAGAGTGGGCGCGTCCGTACCTGGAGTCGGGTGAGCAGATTCAAGCGGTCTTCGGGGCGCAGTCGAGGGCATGGCGGGTTTGGCACATTCTCGTTGGCTTGTTTTCTTACTTAGCCCTGTACGCCGCCCTTTTGGTTTTCGCCCGCCCCTGGGCGTCGGTGTTCTACTACGTCTTTATCGTGGCGATGACGATCCTGTTTATTCTCTTCTCCTACGGCCACGACGTCGTGGTCACCGACCGGGCAATCGTGGTGCTCGATATCTCCAAGTGGCCGTACCGGCGCACCGCCCGGCTCCGCCTGCGTCATTCGCGCGATTTCTACTTCGGCCAACTGTCTTGGCGCAAGCGAAGTTTCGTGCTGGACAACACCAAATACTGGGTGGGCCGGAGATTCTACAAGGACGTTGCGACCGCAGATGCCGCGCTGACCCAAATGACGCAGTATCGCCAGTAAGGCCCTGCGGCTGCCGCCCCTGAGACAGCAACCCCGAAGCCTGCCGCCAGCGGGCTGGTATCCCGATCCGGACTGGCGGCCCGGCCATGCGGTACTGGGAGAACCAGCGATGGGGCAGCCAGCGCGCCCGCGACGGTACTAACTTCGGCCGCCCTGGGACCTGCGGGCCAGCCCAGAAGGTTTTGACCGGGTTGTGGATGCGGCAGTAGCACTTTGAGGCTCGAGGCATGGGTGCGTCCTCCGTCGGCGTGCCGCATGGTGCGTCGATATCGCTGTCGCCGACAGGGCGGTCACAGCCCCGCCCTCGGCAGGTCAAGTCCCGGCGCCGCACAAAATTCGCAGCGCTTTCGACGGCGCATATCCTTGCGGAGTCCACGATCAGGATGTCCCGGTGCGCCGGGCATAGGCCGTGCGCTTGTCGACGTCGACGTCGCTAGTGAACACCCGATCCGTACCCAAGGCGCGTCCCGTCGCCTCCGTGACCCGCTGCGGCAAAAATCGCTGAACGGTCGCAATCACGCCGATCGAACGGGGAACGAACACACGGGGTTTCGGTTTGGCGATCACACCTGCGACGGCGTACGCGACGTCTTCCGGCTCGGCATTCTTGATGCCCCTCCCACGCCCGGCGCCGGCAATCATCTCGGTGTTAACCAGCGTCGGCAGGATCGCCGAGAAGTGCACGCCGCTCTCGCGGTTCTCCAGCCGGACGCTATCGGTGTAGCCGACCACGGCATGCTTTGTGGCGCAATAGGTTGCGATGCCCTCGGCCGCCAGCACACCGCCCAGCGATGCGATGTTGACGATGTGACCCTGGCCGCGCGGCAGCATCCGTTGGGCGGCCAGCTTGGTGCCCAAGATCACGCCGTAAATGTTGACATCGAGCACCCGTTGCGTGATGGCGTCGGCCTCGTCGACCGCGCTACCGACGGCGATGACCCCGGCGTTGTTGACCAACACATCCACGGGTCCCAGCTGGTCCTCAACATTGTCAAGAAAATCGGTAAAGGACCGCCGATCCGTCACGTCCAGTCGGCGGCCAACGCTCAGCCCTAACCGGCTGCCGGCATCCTTGACGGCCGATCTGTCGATATCGCCGATCGCGACTGCGGCGCCCAACTGATGCAGAACCGTCGCAGTAGCCAGTCCGATTCCGCGTGCGCCGCCGGTGATAGCAATGACCTTCTCTGCAACAGAATCGCGTTTCATCGCCCGGTGCTCCTCGTAGTCCGGGCTAAAGCGTAAGCGCTCAAGAACCTCGCTCACCGGCTATCGTCGGCCGCAGCAGCTCAGAGCCCGAAAAGGAGGGTATCGGTATGAATGCTCGTCGCGTAGTCAGCGCCGCGGTTGTGATAGCTGTTGTACCAATCGGTTTAGTCGTCGCAGGCGGGGTAGCGCAGGCCGATTGGCCAGCGCCGGGCGATCCCTGCCCGGAATTGCACGCAACAACGACGGATGCCCAGGGGAAGCCGATGTGGTGCAACCCGATGATGACCCGCACTCATGACTTCGTCTGGCAGTACGGCGGACC
>NZ_JBATXN010000486.1:0-3346 GCF_049673265.1 Mycobacterium sp.
GAACTCGTCGTCATACCAGAGCCCACAGAACATCACCTGGTCTTTGTCACCACCTAGAACCATCGGGTTGAAGCAGATGGTCCGCGACGATGCGGTGTCCCCGTCGAGGCGCACGGAGAAGTTGCCCAGCATGTGGAAGTACATCGGAAAATTCGGCAATACCTCGGCAAGCCAGGCCTTCACCTCCGGATAGCGGCCCTCGATTCCCCCGAGCGCCGTGTAATCGATGTACGCATCGGGCGTGAACACCTCGTCGAGGTCGTCGAATCGGCGCAGATCGATGGCGGTGGAGTAATCCACCAGCAGCTGCTGAATTTCCAACCGGTCAGAGATTTCGGCCTGGCTCAACATGGATCGATTCAACACCGCAGTCGCGACGACGAGCGGATCGGGCCATATACTCACCGGGCATGCGGGTATTCGTCGCCGCAGTTGCGGCTGTTCTGGCGTTCGTCGGTGGCGGTGCGACGGCGCGGGCAGACGCCGGCGTGCAGCCGGTTGGCTCGGTTCCAATCCCCGACGGCCCGGCGCAGACCTGGGTGGTCGCCGATCTCGATTCCGGTCAGGTGCTGGCGGAGCGGGACGAGAACGTCCGGCACCCGCCCGCCAGCACGATCAAAGTGCTGTTGGCCCTGGTGGTGCTCGACCAGCTGAGCTTGGATTCCACCGTGGTCGCCGACGAGGCCGACAGCCACGTCGAGTGCAACTGCGTGGGGGTGAAAGCCGGCCGCAGCTATACGGCGCGCCAACTGCTCGACGGCCTGCTGCTGGTGTCGGGCAACGACGCCGCCAACACCCTGGCGCACATGCTGGGCGGCCCCGATGCCGCCGTCGCCAAGATGGACGCCAAAGCCGCATCGCTGGGCGCCGTCAATACCCACGCCTCCACCCCATCCGGCCTGGATGGGGCCGGGGGCTCGGGCTGGACGACGGCGCACGACCTGGCCGTCATCTTCCGGGCTGCAATGGCCAATCCGGTGTTCGCCCAGATCACTGCCGAGCCGTCGGCGATGTTTCCCGGCGATCACGACGATCAGCCGATCGCCAACCAGGACGAGTTGCTGCAGCGTTATCCGGGCGCAATCGGCGGCAAGACCGGTTTCACCGACGCGGCGCGCAAAACGTTCGTCGGCGCGGCTGCTCGCGGCGGCCGCCGACTGGTCATCGCCATGATGTACGGGCTGGTGCGCGAGGGCGGGCCGACCTACTGGGATCAGGCCGGCAGCCTGCTCGACTGGGGTTTCGCCCTCAACCCGCAGTCAACGGTCGGCGTTTTGTAGCTCGCCCACGGCACGCGCTAAGCTTTGCTAGTCTGCCTATGCCGTTTGCATTCCATTAAGCAGTTGCCCTATTTTGCACTTGCCCAATATGAGCTTTCGCGGCATGGTGTCGACATACGTCGACGCTATTAATCGGTTGAGTCGACAGCCATTGACAACCCGTCTGCAACGTACGCAACCGCGCAGATGCCCGCAAGGAGAAGATCAACGATGGCCGAGAACCAACCCGCTGCGCCCGGTTCGCCACCACAGTCTTACAAAGACGACTTCAATGCCCACGAGTCGTTGGTCGACGGGCTGGTCGTGGTATCGGTGAGCGGCAGTGTCGACATGCTCACTGCCCCGGGGTTGGCCGAGTCGCTCGACTCCGCGCTTGCCAAAAAGCCGAACGGCCTGATTGTCGACCTTTCCAAAGTCGATTTTCTCGGTTCGGCCGGGATCAGCGTGCTGATGAAAACCCGCGACACCCTCGGTGAGTCGACCCCGTTCTGCGTCGTGGCCGACGGGCCGACCACGCACCGGCCGCTCACGTTGCTCGGGATCAACGAGATGATGAGCCTGTGCCGGACGTTGGAGGACGCCGTCGGCAAACTCACCGACAGCTGAAACGCTCAGGCCGGTAGGCCAACTCCGCTCAGCAGCGACGACAACAGCTGAATCCGTTGTTGCTCGATGTCCGGTTGGGGCAGCACTGCGCCCACCAACGCGGCTCCGTCGAAGGTGTTGATCAACAACGCCACCAGGACCGGGAAGGTTTCCGCCGAGAGGCTCTCGGCGCCGGGTAATGTGCGCGCGGCGTCGCAGATCTTGGTGGTGTATTGATCAAGGACGTTTTGCAAAGTGGCGTTGAGCTTTTCGTCGGTCCGCGCAGCGATCATCAGTTCGTACATCACAGCGTTGGTGGAGCTGCTGGTGATGTCTCGCAGAATTGTCAACGCCGCTTCTACCGCCGGCCGCTCGGTCGGTATCGCGGCGACTTGCTTGGTGAATGAGTCGAGTTGACGCCGAAGCACCTCATACGCCGTGGCGGCCATGAAGTCGCCCATCGTGTCGAAGTGGCGGAACAGCGCCCCGACCGATACCCCGGCGCGCTTGGTGATCACAGCGGCCGATGCCCGGGCGTATCCGACTTCGACGATCGTTGCGATGCTGGCTTCGAGCAGTCGCGCAACCGTTTCGTCTCGCCGCTGCTGCTGGGTTCTCGCCATCTCAGACCCGCGCACCCGAGCCGACGGGCTGTCGGTGGCCCGCCCGCAGATAACGGCCCGACTTCGCCGTCTCGCCATAGCCGTCCCGGAACTGGCCGTTGCGGAACACGATTGCGCCGTTGACGCCGGTGGCCACCACGGCCGCATCGTTGCGGTTGACCATGCGGCTCAGGTCACCGTAGAACGAAACCTTCTCCTCGTGGTAGGCGTCGACTGAATCGTCCAGGCCGGCCGGATCGATCACCACGAAGTCGGCGCGGTCGCCCTTGCGCAGGGTGCCGGCATCCAGCCCGAACCATTCGGCCACTTCGCCGGTCAGGCGATGCACTGCACGCTCGATGGACAGAAACGGCTCGCCGTTCCGGTCGGCCTCCAGCACGCGCTTGAGCAACCGCAACGAGAAGTTGTAGAAGGCCATATTGCGCAGGTGCGCCCCGGCGTCGGAAAACCCATGTGGATACTCGGTTCGGCAGCCAGCCTGTTGAGCTGCTTGGGCCGATGGTTGGCCACGATGGTGGTCCAGCGGACGTTTCGCTCACCGTTTTTCACCAAGACGTCGAGGAACGCGTCCAGTGGGTGCAGTCCTCGCTCGTCGGCGATCGCGCCGAAACTCTTGCCGATCAACGACTTATCGGGGCATTCGACGACGACGGCCTCGTGAAAGTCGCGGTGCCACAACGACGGTCCGAGTTTTCTACGGTCGAATTGGCGACGGAACCTGCGACGGTATTCCTTGTCGGCCAGTAACGTGTTGCGCTCCAGCTGATCACGCAGATGCAGCGCCGCTGTGCCCGCGCCGAACTCCTCGAAGACCGGCAAGTCGATTCCATCGGAGTACAACTCGAACGGAACCGGCAG
>NZ_JBATXN010000487.1:0-3155 GCF_049673265.1 Mycobacterium sp.
GTCGGCAGCTTCGACGGCGGCTATGGCAGCGCCTACCTGGCCCGTCAGGTGGGCCAGAAGTTCGCCCGCGAGATCTTCTTTTTGGGTCGCGACTACACCGCCGAGCAGATGCACGCGATGGGAGCGGTCAACGCCGTTGTCGACCACGCCGAACTGGAATCGGCCGCTGTGCAGTGGGCGGCTGAGATCAACGCGAAATCGCCTCAGGCACAACGAATGCTGAAGTACGCGTTCAACCTGCTTGACGACGGGCTGGTGGGCCAGCAGCTGTTTGCCGGTGAGGCGACCCGGCTGGCGTACATGACCGACGAAGCCGTCGAGGGCCGCGATGCGTTCCTGGAGAAGCGGCCGCCCGACTGGAGCCAGTTCCCGCGCTACTTCTGAGGTGCTCAGCCACCTTCATCGAAATCGACGACAGCGCGGAAAAGTTCGAGTAGGCGTCACGCTAACGCAGATCTCGGCGATACCCGCGGCGGGCGAGCGCGTGATATACGCGGGTGATGACTTGGTCGGGTCGATGCTCGTTGACCACGCGGATCACATGCCAACCCAGGTCTTGCGTCATGGCCAGCCTGTTGATGTCCTTCACGAACTGCCGGCGGTCTGTGCGGTGCTGGTCGCCGTCGTACTCGGCAGCCACTTTGTACTCCTCCCAACCCATATCGAGAAGGGCCACGAACTGGCAACCGTCGTAGACCGGTATCTGCGTGGTGGGTATCGGTAAGCCGGCGTCGATGAACAAGAGCCGCAGCCAGGTCTCCCTCGGAGACGCTGCGCCGCCATCTATTAACGGCAATATGCCCCGAAGTCGTCGCGTACCTCGCGCACCGCGGTGACGCTTGGCGAGCACTTCGACGTCTTCGCGCGAAAATGGGGTCGCGCGCATCAGCGCATCGATCCGTGCCAAAGCAGCGCGGCGGGGTAGGTGGCGACCGAGATCGAAGGCGGTGCGTGCCACCGTCGTCACCGGTAGCCGCTTGACGCAGGTGACTTCGTCTCCATCGAGTGTTTCGTTGCGGACCACCAGCCCACGCTGCGGCCGGGCGCTTGGTGCGACGAGCTCGATCGGTGTCTCCGCATCAACCCACAAGGCGCCATGCAGCGCTGATGCAGCGACCCCGGCAACCACCGCCCGCCGCCGCGACCACAACCACGCTGCGAGGATGCGATCGTCAAGCGACGGCGCATCCCACTTTGGTACGTAGACGTCGCGGAAGAGGGGCCTATGCCACCTGCGCAACTGATGCTCCGTCAACACCCCGGTGGCGATTGCCTCGCTGCCGATCAATACCCCGCCCATGCGCCGATAGTGGACCTGGGCACCGACACCTTCGCCGAAATCGACGGCAGCGCGAAAAAACGCGAGTGGGGCTCACGCTAACGTCAATCTCGGTGATTCCAGGAGGCCCCGGGTGAGTAGAAGTCCGCTGAGACGATTGACCGACCAGTTCGTACTGGCCACCATGCGCCCGCCCATCGCGGGGCAACTAGCGGCCTACCGGCCGACCGCCAAAGCGATCGACCTCGACGGCAAGCGGATCCTGCTGACCGGGGCATCGTCGGGCATCGGTGAGAGCGCCGCCGAGGAGTTCGCCAAGCGGGGTGCCACCGTGGTCGCCGTGGCCCGCCGTCAGGACCTGCTGGATGCGCTGGTGGGCCGGATCGAAGACCGCGGCGGCACCGCGATCGCGATCCCCTGCGATCTGTCCGACATGGACGCCGTCGACGCATTGGCCGCCGACGTCGAGCAACGTCTCGGCGGGGTGGACATCCTGATCAACAACGCCGGTCGCTCCATCCGCCGGCCATTGATCGAGTCGCTGGAACGCTGGCACGACGTCGAACGGACGATGCTGCTCAACTACAACTCGCCGCTGCGGCTGATCCGCGCGATCGCCCCCGGGATGCTGCAGCGCGGCGACGGGCACATCATCAACGTCGCGACGTGGGGGGTGTTCAGCGAGGCGTCGCCGCTGTTCTCGGTGTACAACGCGTCGAAGGCGGCGCTCTCCGCGGTCAGCCGGGTAATCGAAACCGAATGGGGCGCAAAGGGTGTGCACTCGACCACGCTCTACTACCCGCTGGTGGCCACCCCGATGATCGCGCCGACCAAGGAATACCAAGGGCTGCCGGCGCTGACGCCACAGGAGGCGGCCGGCTGGATGGTGACCGCCGCCCGCACCCGGCCGGTCCGCATCGCGCCGCGGATGGCGGTCGTCTCCAAGGCATTGGACACCATTGGCCCCGGCCTTGCGACCACGCTGATAAGACGGCAGCGGCTCCAGCCGAACAAGCCCAGCGCGTGATAGACACGAGGTCATGGAGATTCTTGCCAGCCGGATGCTGTTCCGGCCGGCGGACTATGAGCGGTCGCTGAGCTTTTACCGCGACCAGCTGGGGTTGGCGATCGCCCGCGAGTACGGCGCGGGCACGGTATTCTACGCCGGCCAGTCACTGATCGAGCTGGCCGGCCACGGCGCACCGGACCACCCCGCCGGGCCGTTCCCCGGCGCACTGTGGCTGCAGGTGCGGGACGTTGCCGCGACGCAAGCGGAGCTAGAGAGCAGAGGCGTAGCGATCGCCCGCGAGGCCCGCCGCGAACCATGGGGTCTGCACGAAATGCATGTCACCGATCCCGACGGCGTCACCCTGATCTTCGTCCAAATACCCGGCGATCACCCGCTGCGCCGAGACACACGCGGTGAACGTCCCAAGGCCGCAGGTTAACCCCAAGCGAACATCTGACGACGAGTGAAATATACCTGCGTTTCCAAGCCTCGTTCTTTCGACAACCGCGCCCTCATACCACCAGAATTAGCGCCGTGAACCTTCAGTTGTTCCTTCTGATCATCGTCGTGATCACAGCCCTCGCTTTCGATTTCACCAACGGGTTCCACGACACGGGCAACGCCATGGCCACGTCCATCGCCAGCGGCGCACTCAAGCCGAAAGCTGCGGTAACGCTCTCAGCGGTGCTTAACCTGGCAGGCGCGTTCCTCTCCACCGCCGTCGCGGGAACGATCGCCAAAGACCTGGTCAACGGTCACCTGGTCACACTGCAACTGGTGTTCGCCGGCCTGGTCGGCGGGATCGTCTGGAACCTGCTGACCTGGTTGCTGGGTATCCCGTCCAGCTCATCGCATGCCCTGGTCGGC
>NZ_JBATXN010000488.1:0-1548 GCF_049673265.1 Mycobacterium sp.
TCTAAGAACTCGCCGTACTCGTCGAAGCGCATCCCGCCGACGTACTCGCCCGGCGCCTGCTCTGCGGTCTTGGCTTCGACTGCAGGCTGCGGCTCGGGTTCGCGTTCGACGACATCGCGCGGCAGCACCTCACGCAGCACCACGTGCGCATTGGCGCCGCCGAAACCGAAGCTCGACACACCCGCGACCGCATACCCGCCGTAGCGCGGCCAGTCCGCGACCGTGTCCAGCACCCGCAGATGCGATGCGTCGAAGTCGATGTAGGGGTTGGGCCCGGCGTAGTTGATCGACGGCGGCAGCTTGTCGTGCTGCAGCGCGAGCACCATTTTCACCAGGCTTGCCGCACCGGCCGCCGACTCCATGTGTCCGACATTGGTTTTCACCGCGCCGAGCAGGGCCGGCTTGTCGGCGGGACGGCCACGGCCGATCACCCGGCCGAGCGCCTGAGCCTCGATCGGGTCACCGAGCACCGTGCCGGTGCCGTGCGCTTCGACGTAGTCGACGGTGCGCGGGTTGATGCCGGCGTCCTTGTAGGCCCGGCGCAACACGTCGGCCTGCGCGTCCGGATTGGGAGCGATCAGACCGTTGGACCGACCGTCGTGGTTGACCGCGCTGCCGGCGATCACGGCCAGGATCTGGTCGCCGTCGCGGCGCGCATCGTCGACCCGTTTGAGCACCAGCATCGCGCCGCCCTCGGAACGGGTGTAGCCGTCGGCGTCCGACGAGAACGATTTGATCCGGCCGTCGGGCGAGAGCACCTGGCCGATCTCGTCGAAACCGAGCGTCACCGCAGGGGTGATCAACGCGTTGACGCCACCGGCGACGGCCATGTCGCACTCGCCGCTGCGCAGCGCCTGCACCGCCTGATGGGCGGCGACCAGCGAGCTCGAGCAGGCGGTATCGACCGCGACCGACGGGCCGTGGAAGTCATAGAAGTACGAAACCCGGTTGGCCACAATCGAACTCGCCGTTCCAGTGATCGCATAGGGATGGGCGACGGTCGGATCCGACATCGCCAAGAAGCTGTAGTCGTTGACCGAGGTGCCAACGTAGACGCCGACAGATTCGCCGCGCATGCTGGACGCCGGGATGCGCGCGTGCTCGAGCGCCTCCCAGGTCAGCTCCAGCGCCATCCGCTGCTGCGGGTCGATGTTGTCGGCTTCGGTCTTGGACAGCGCGAAGAACTCGGAGTCGAAGCCCTTGATGTCTTTCAAGTAGCCGCCGCGGGTGCGGGCCTTGGTGATGCGCTCGGCCAGCCGCGGCTCTTCCATGAATTCCGACCAACGGCCCTCGGGCAGATCGGTGATCGCGTCGCGACCTTCCAGCAGCGCCTGCCACGTCTGCTCGGGTGTATCCATGTCGCCCGGTAACCGGGTGGCCAGGCCCACTACCGCGATGTCGACCCGCTCGACCGGCCCGCTGCGCGTCCAGTCCGTGTCGTCGACTGCTGAGTCGTCCTCGAAGGGGTCGCCCTCGACGATCCAGGTGGCCAGCGATTCGATGGTCGGATGCTCGAAGGCGGCCGCGATCGACACCGTGACCCCGGTG
>NZ_JBATXN010000489.1:0-10584 GCF_049673265.1 Mycobacterium sp.
CGATTTGGGTCTGCCTGAGCACTTTGCTGCGGCGGCCGCCGAACTCGAAGAGCAGGGCCGCACCGCAGTGTTCGTCGGCCGTGACGGCCACGTTATCGGTGTGCTCGCGGTGGCTGACACGGTCAAAGACGACGCCGCCAACGTGGTCCAACAGCTGCACGCCATGGGGCTACACGTCGCCATGATCACCGGCGATAACACCCGCACCGCTAACGCGATCGCCCAGCAGGTCGGCATCGACCGGGTCCTGGCCGAGGTACTGCCGCAGGACAAAGTCAGCGAAGTGCAGCGGCTTCAAGACGAGGGCCGGGTAGTCGCGATGGTCGGCGACGGCGTCAACGACGCGCCCGCGCTAGTACAGGCGGATCTGGGTATTGCCATCGGCACCGGCACCGACGTGGCCATCGAAGCTTCCGACATCACCCTGATGTCTGATCGGCTCGACGGCGTCGTGGACGCGATCCAGCTCTCCAGGCAAACCCTGCGCACGATCCACCAGAATCTCGGCTGGGCCTTCGGCTACAACACCGCCGCGATTCCCCTTGCCGCCCTCGGCATGCTGAACCCGATCGTCGCGGGTGCGGCAATGGGATTGTCCTCGGTCAGCGTGGTGACTAACTCCCTGCGGCTTCGCCGCTTCGGGCGGGATACCCGGCAGGAGCCGGCGCGGGGGCGGCGCGCACTGCCCGAGGCGGAATTGGTAACCACAGCAGAACCGAGGCCTTGACCTCGCAGCCGACGCCGGCGCCGAGCAACCAAAGACGAGGCCACCACGGAAATGCGCAGTTCGGAACCGCACGTTTTAAAGGGATTCTCAGCACAGTTGAAGGAGCGGCTGATGACCACCACGATCTTGACCCTTCCCGGGATTTCGTCCCAGATGTGCAAGCCCGCGATCGAAGGCATCGTCGCCGCCATTGAGGGCGTTGCTGCGGTGGACGTCGACGTGCCAGCGAAGACGGTCACTATCATCCACCGCGACGACGGAGCGCGCTTGGTCGAGGCCATCGAGGACCAGGGCTTCCACGTTGCCGACGCAAAGATGATCGGCAAGAGTACCGATGTGGCGATCGAAGAGTCCGACTATGCGATATAGCCGATCGTGATCGGCGACCTCGCGCTCCGGTGGACGGTAACGGTCCTCTTCGGCGCCAGCTTCGCGGGACACTTGTATGGCCTTGTCGCGCAACGTGGACGCTGGATATGCACAATCGAACGCCTGCTGCACATAGTCATGTGTGCGGCAATGGTCGTGATGGCCTGGCCCGCCGGGACGAAACTCCCCACAGTCGGGCCGATGGTCTTCTTCCTAGCGGCGGCAGTCTGGTTCGTGCTTGTCGCTTCCCACCTGTTCTCTGGCGACGATGGCCGACTGACCAACGGCTACCACGCCACAATGATGGCGGCGGTAGCTTGGCTGTACGCGGTGATGACGGGCGGCCCGCTTGACCCACGCGGTCACTCACCCGGCCACACGATGTCTAGCTCGTCGGATATGAATATGCCCGGCATGGACACATCCGTAGCCGAGACAGCCGACCCCGGGTGGATCATCACCCTCAACTGGATCGCGGTTATCGGATTCGCAAGTGCCACTGTGTATTGGCTGTACCGGTATTTCGCCCAGCCGAAACCGAACCCCGGGACGAACACCGCGCGCCTCTGGGACTGGGGAACGCCATGTCACGCGTTCATGGCCGCCGGTATGGCCATCATGTTCGGCGTGATGCTTTAGGAACCGGAGCCAAAGGCCGGTGATCCTCCAAGGCGCCACCGAGCGCGACGGCGCGCGCCGCATACCGATGTTCTCAAACCGTTCCCAACGAATCGTTAGCGTTGCGAATGTTCCCAAAAGTGTTCCCAAATGGCATGAAAACGGCCCTCGGAGCGTTCTCCGAGGGCCGTTTTGCCTAGTAGCGGGGACAGGATTCGAACCTGCGACCTCTGGGTTATGAGCCCAGCGAGCTACCGAGCTGCTCCACCCCGCGACGGGTGAATACCAGGTTACTTCAGCGCCCGCGAGGCCACCAAATCGCGCGCTGACCAGCCTGGACGACGCTAGGTCAATGCGAGGGCGGGCTGAGCCCGTAGCGCTGCCTGATGTCGTCCATCCAGTCCGGCGTGCCGTAGGTCAGCCCATACTTGTCGGCCAACTCGCCGAACTCCGGCAGCTCGTGCAGGACCTTGCCCAGCGGATCGTTGGCGTGCTCGACGAGCAGCTCACCCAGCTCCCGGAAGTAGTTCTCGAACCCGCCCGGCGTGATGATCTCGATGATGCGGCCGGGCTCGCTGCCGGCGTTCCACATCGCGTGCATCTGCCCGCGCGGCTTGGTGATATAGCCGCCGGGACCCAGGACGACTTCACTGTCGTCCGAGCGGAAGCCGATCTCGCCTGCCAGCACGATCGAATGCTCGTCCTCTCGGGTGTGCCGGTGGGCCGCGGTGAGCAAGCCCACCTCGAACGGGTGCTCCACGATCGACACCTCGCCCCCGTTGGTGCGGCTGGACAACTTGAACACAGCCCCAAAACCCGGGAGCGCCACGTACTCGCCTTCCCCGGGCGCTACGACCGTCACCGGGATCTGATCCATCTCGACCACCTGTTACTTGGTGTTGTCGAACTTGGTAATCGCGTCGTTGAGTCGTTGCAGTGCCGCTCCATAGGCGGCGAAATCGCCGCTCTTCTGCGCATCGCGCGCCGCGCCCATTGCCGACTCAACGTCTTTGAGCGCGACGGCCTTGGCCGGAGACAAGGTGACAGCCTCATTCGGTGCGGGCGGGACGGCAGCAGCCGCCGGCGGCGGGGGCGAACCATCGGGCTGCGGTGCAGCGCTCGGCGGCGGGTTCGAGGGTGCGCCCGGCTCGGTCGGCGCGATCCCCGCCGCGGTTGCACCTGCGCCAGGCCCGAATATTCCGGCTAGCGCGTCGCTGACCGTGGGGCCGTACCCGATTTTGTCGTTGTACATCATCGCCACCCGGATCAACCGGGGATACGACGAGGCGGCGTCGCTGGAGCCGGGTGAGGCAAAAACGGGTTCGACGTAAAGCAGCCCACCCTGGGCAACCGGCAGCGTGAGCAGATTGCCCCACTTGATTCGGTTTTGGTTGTCGCGACCGATCTGCCCGAGGTCCTGCGATACCGCCGGGTCGGTGGTGATCGCGTTGTTGGCCAGTTTCGGGCCGTTGACTTGACTGGGAATGGTCAGCACGGTGATCTTGCCGTAGGTCGCCGGGTCGGAGCTGGCGCTGATGTAGGCGGCCAGATAGTCCCGTTTGAACCTGTTCATTGCGCTGATCAGCTGATACGACGCCGAATTGTCTTCTTTGGCAATGTTTTTCGCGACAATGTAATAGGGCGGCTGATAGCTGCTCGCGGTTGGGTTGGGGTCAAGCGGGACGTCCCAGAAATCCGACGTGGAAAAGAACGTCACCGGATCGTTGACGTGATATTTGGCCAACAGCATCCGCTGCACCTTGAACAGGTCCTCGGGATAGCGCAGATGGGCAGCCAATTCGGGCGTGATATCGCTCTTGGGTTTGACGGTCCCGGGGAACACCTTCATCCACGCCTTGAGCACCGGGTCACGGTCGTCCTGCTGATAAAGCGAAACCGTCCCGTCATAGGCATCCACGGTGGCCTTCACCGAGTTGCGGATGTAGGACACCTGCTTGTCGGGAACCATTCGGTTGAACGCGACTTCGGTGGAATCGGCGGTGGCCGACGACAACGAGGTCAGCTCGGAATACGGGTAATTGTCTAACGTGGTGTAGGCGTCGATGATCCACACCAGTCGCTTGTTGACGATCGCCGGGTACACGTTGCTGTCGGTCGTCAGCCAGGGCGCAACCGCCTCAACCCGTTGCGCCGGATCACGATTGAACAAGATTTTGCTGTTGTTTCCAATCACACTGGAGAACAAGAAGTTTCGCTCGGCGAACTTCGCCGCGAAAACGCTACGCGACACCCAGCTGCCGATCGGCACTCCGCCGCTTCCGGTGTAGGTGTAGTTCTTTGTCTCGGCGTTGGTCTCGTAGTCGTATTCCCGGTCGGTGCCGTTGCGTCCGACAATCGCGTAGTCGGCGGGCGTGTTGGAGATGACCGGTCCGAAGTAGATCCGCGGCTGGTCCAGGTGGGCCGGACCATCGGAGACCACCCCGCCGTTTGGTCCAACGACGTTGGCCAGAAACTCCGGATATCCGCCATTCTGGTTGGGGTCGTTGGCGATACCGCGCACAGTGTTGGCCGGTGAGGCGATGAAACCATTGCCGTGCGTGTAAACGGTATGCCGGTTGATCCAGTCGCGCTGGTTGTCGATCAGATGATCCGGGTTGAGCTCGCGGGCCGCGACGACGAAGTCGCGCAGATTACCGTCGCGGTCGTGATAGCGGTCGATGGATAGCTGGTCGGGGAAATAGTAGAAGTTCTTGCCCTGCTGGAACTGCGTGAACGCCGGGCTGACGATCGTCGGGTCGAGCAACCGGATGTTGGAGGTCGTAGCACGATCGGATGCGACCTGCTCGGCGGTTGCCCGCGGGTCACCGCTGTAATCGCGGTAGCTCACAACGTCATTGGTGAGACCGTAGGCTTGCCGGGTCGCGGCGATGCTTCGGCTGATGTACTCGCGTTCCTTCTGCGCGGCGTTGGGTTTTACGCTGATCTGCTCGACGATCAGCGGCCACCCCGCACCGACGATCAGCGACGACAGCAGCAGTAGCACCAGCCCGATAGCCGGAATTCGTAAGTCCCGCAACACGACCGCCGAAAAGACCGCGACCGCGCAGATCAACGCGATCGCCAACAGGATCAGCTTGGCGGGCAGCACCGCATTGATATCGGTATACCCGGCGCCGGTGAACGGCTTTCCACCGCGGGTGTGGGATAGCAGCTCATAGCGGTCCAGCCAATAGGCAATCGCCTTGAGCAGCACCAGGCTACCGATCAGGCTGATCAACTGGATGCGTGCCGAACGGCTCAGCGCCCCGGTGCGCCCGGACAGCCGGATACCACCGAAGATGTAGTGCGCCAGCAGATTCGCCGCGAACGCCAGAAACACTGCCACGAACAAGAAACTGAGGACCAGCCTGTAGAACGGCAGTTCGAAAGCATAGAAGCCGAGGTCCTTGCCGAACTGCGGATCGGCGATGCCGAAGTCGCCGCCGTGCAAGAACAGCTGAACGCGTACCCAATAGGTCTGCGCCACCACCCCGGCGAGCAATCCGATCGCCACCGGAATCCCGGTTCCAATCACCCGCAGCCTCGACATCACCACGCTGCGATACCGAGCTACCGGATCGTTGCCGTTGCTCGGGACGAATACCGGCCGGGTGCGGTAGGCCAGTGCCAGGCCGCCGAACACGATGCCGCCGACCAGCAGCCCAACCACCAGGAACAACACCAGTCGGGTCAACAGCACGGTGGTGAACACCGATCGATAGCCCAGTTCGCCGAACCAGAGCCAGTCGACGTAGCCGTCGATCAAGCGCGGACCGATCAGCAGCAGCAAGATCACCGCGAGGGCGATCGTGATGAGGATCCTGCTGCGCCGAGTCAGCTTCGGCATTCTGGCCGCGGGCCGCATTCCCACTAGCTAACTCCCTGCTTCCTGTCGACTATGAGCGTCCGACGTATCACAACTGTACGCAGGATTAGCAGCTGGGCGGCTTGCCGCCGGAGGTGACGGCATGCAGCGCCTCCACTGCTCCATCGAGCTTGGAAACCTTCACCAATTGCAGACCGGACAGCTTTCCCGAGGTGGCCTCATAGCAGTTTTCGGCCGGCACCAGAAACACCGTCGCGCCGGCCGCCTGGGCGGCCGTCATCTTGTGCACGATGCCGCCGATCCGGCCCACGGTGCCGTCGGCCGTGATCGTGCCGGTGCCCGCGACGAACTTCGAGCCAGCGAGACTGCCGGTGGTGAGTTTGTCGACGACGGCCAGGCTGAACATCAAGCCCGCCGAGGGCCCGCCCACGTTGGCGAGGTTGAAATCAACCACGAACGGCGCCCACGGGGCATCCGTCACAGAAATGCCCGCGAAGCCGTAATCGCGACCCTTGTGGCTGCCCAACGTGATGTGCGCGACGCCCGGAGGTGCATTCTTGCGGCGAAAGTCGATCGCGACCGACTGGCCGGGTTTCGTGTGCTTCAGCAACGACGTGAACTGGTCGACGCTGGCGACCGGCGCGCCGTTCACTGCCTGCACGGCGTCGCCCGCCTGCAGCTTGCCCACCGAAGGCCCGGATTCGGTGACCGCCACCACGGTGATGGCCTGCGGGTACTTCAGATATCCCAAGGCCGCGAACTCGGCGTTATGTTCGGACTGCTTGAAATCGGCGTCGTTGTCCTTATCGATTTCCTGCCGCGACTTGCCCGGCGGGTAGATCAGGTCGCGCGGCATCAGCTGTTCCTCGCCGGAAAGCCACAGCGTCATCGCCTCAGCCAGGCTGAGTTCGTCGCGCTGGGACACCGTCGTCATGTCCAGGTGACCCGACGTGGGGTGCGTCTGCGTGCCTTTGATGTCGACGACCTGCTTGCCGTCGACCTCGCCGAGGGTGTCGAACGCGGGGCCGGGGCCAAGGGACACAAAAGGCACCGTCACCACCGCCAGCAGCACACCGAAGACCACGATCGGCACCAGCGCCACCATCAGCGTCAGAATCCGCCTGTTCACCTGGCTAACACTAGACGGACTGGTCAGCGGCGATAGGAAGCCGGTTCACTCAGAGCGTGACGCCGGATCGCGCGTCGTGACCCCCCGGTGAGTACCGTTGGGGGCATGGCTGACCCGCCTTTCGGCTTCTCCGGCGGAGACGACCCCGACCGCGACAAGCGCCGGGACGACGGCCCCCAGGACCCCGAGTCCGGCTCGGGATCTGCGGACCCGTTTGGTTTGGGCGGCCTCGGCGGTCAATTCGACATGGCCGACCTGGGCCAGATCTTCACCCGCCTGGGGCAGATGTTCAGCGGCGCCGGCTCGGCGATGGCCGGCGGACAGTCCTCCGGGCCGGTGAACTACGAGCTGGCCCGGCAGCTGGCATCGAGTTCGATCGGTTTCGTCGCGCCGATTCCAGCCGCCACCAGCCAGGCGATCAGCGACGCCGTCCACCTCGCCGAGACCTGGCTCGACGGGGTGACCGCACTGCCTGCGGGCACCAGCAAGGCCGTCGCCTGGACCCCCACTGACTGGGTGGACAACACACTGGAGGTTTGGAAGCGGCTGTGCGATCCGATGGCCCGGCAGATCGCAACGGTGTGGGCCGAATCGCTGCCCGACGAGGCGAAGAACATGGCCGGTCCGCTGCTGTCGATGATGTCGCAGATGGGCGGCATGGCTTTCGGCACGCAGCTGGGCCAGGCGCTGGCCCGGTTGTCCCGCGAAGTTCTGACATCGACCGATATCGGTTTACCGTTGGGGCCCAAGGGAATCGCCGCGCTGCTGCCGGACGCCATCGAATCTTTTGCCGACGGGCTCGAGCAGTCGCGCAGCGAGATCGTCACCTTCCTTGCGGCCCGCGAGGCGGCCCATCACCGGTTGTTCAGCCATGTGCCGTGGTTGGCCAGTCAGCTGCTCGGCGCCGTCGAGGCCTACGCCAAGGGGATGAAGATCGACATGCAGGGAATCGAGGAGTTGGCCCACGACTTCAACCCGGCCTCGCTGAACGATCCGGGCGCCCTCGAGCAACTGCTGACCCAGGGGGTGTTCGAGCCCAAGGCCACGCCGGAGCAGACCCAGGCGCTGGAACGACTCGCGACACTGCTGGCGCTGATCGAGGGCTGGGTGCAGACGGTGGTGACCGCGGCGCTCGGCGATCGCATCCCCGGCGCGGCCGCGCTCGGTGAGACACTGCGCCGCCGACGGGCCACCGCCGGCCCGGCCGAGCAGACCTTCGCCACCCTGGTCGGGCTTGAGTTGCGGCCACGCAAACTGCGGGAAGCCGCCGCGCTCTGGGACCGGTTGACGCAGGCCGCCGGCGCCGACGCCCGCGACGCGGTCTGGCAGCACCCCGATCTGCTGCCCGCCGCGGACGACCTCGACGATCCGGCCGCGTTCATCGACCGCGTCATCGGCGGCGACACCAGCGGGATCGATGAGGCGATCGCCGAGTTCGAGCGGGGCACAGATGCCGGCCCCGACGGCGGCGCCGGCTCTGTGGATAGCTGACCCGGAGTCAGTACTCGAGCCCGTATCCGCCGCGCAAGTCCTTGTGCGCGGCCTCGAGGGTGCGGTCGCACAGGTCCACGAGTGCGTCGAGATCGAGATCCGACTCCCCGCCCAACCTGTTCAGCCACACCGTCTCGACTTTCCTAAGCTCGGACCACTTGAGTTCACCCTCGTAGTACACGGTGGGGTCGTCCGGTGGGCCAGCGCAGGCCGTGGTCTGCGCCAACTGCCGCTTGCACGAATCCAATTGGGTCAGCGAGTACCCGTGCTCGCGGAACTGACGATCCCACTGGTCGAGGAGCAGACTGACCATGTCGCGCACCGGTGGCGCGGCGTAGACCAACAGCTCGGCTACCCCGTCGTCGAGGCCCAGGCGCATCCGGAAGTCATAGAGCTCTCGGAGGGCCTCGGCGCGCCGCTGGCTGGCGATCTCCTCGGCGGTGCCGGCCCCCTCGTATTGGGCCGCGCGTTTGACGTAGATGGTCGCGGAGATCAGCGACTTCAACACGGCCTTCTTGTCATCGGCGGCCCGCTTCTCGAAGTCGAGAACACGTTCGTGGCGGCGGTCTTCCGCCCGGTTCCTGGCGTCGATGCGCTTCGTCCAGATCGCGACGGCGGCGCTCGAAATCACGGACGCAAGCGGTACGAGCGCGTTGGTCAGTAAAGTCATCCAGTTCATTCGCCGACCCTAAGCTCATGGTCGTCGGCCCGCACGCGAACCGACACCCGCGACCTTCAGGCTTTCCGGCCGGCCCTGCAACGCAAATTGCCGCCCAGCCATACCCGGGCGGGCGGCGTTGTCTTCTGCCCCGGTGGGCGCGCAGGTGGCGATTGCGCCCCCGACAGCGGCGCCGGCTCTGTGGATAGCTGACCCGGCAGTTGCGCCCAGCCGTGGCACAGTGCGTGGATGGCGCAGCCGCCTAAGTCGCCTACGCCGCCCCTGTATGCGCTGGACCCGGCCCTGCCGGTGCTGCTTCGCCCCGACGGCGCCGTTCAGGTGGGGTGGAGTCCGCGCCGCGCCGTGCTGATCCACCCGCCGCGCGGCCTGACTGCCACCGGGTTGGCTTCGCTGCTGCGGGTGATGCAAGCACCGGTACCAATGAGCGAACTGCGACGGCAGGCCGGCCCGGCCGCTGCTGAGCTGGACGGTCTCGTCGCGCAGTTGCTAGCGGCCGGGATCGCCACGCGGGGCCGACGGCAGCGGCCGGTCCGGTCGGCGTCGATCCGGGTGCACGGACGCGGCCCACTGTCGGAACTGCTGATCGACTCGCTGCGCTGTTCGGGTGCCCGGGTCAAACAGAGCAGCCAACCGCATGCCGCGGTGACTCCCACCGAAGCCGACCTGGTGGTGTTGTCCGACAACCTGGTCGCAGACCCGCGGATGGTGCGTGATCTGCACAATCAAGGCGTCGCGCACCTCGCGGTCCGGGTTCGCGACGGCACCGGGCTGGTCGGCCCGCTGGTGATCCCCGGCGTCACCAGCTGCCTCGTCGAGCACTAAGGGGAAATACATCCCAGAAGCGGTCCGAGTGCTCGACGGCAACGAGTTCGACGAACCCGCGCTCGGCGGGTAGACGCAGTAGCACACTACGACGATGACCCGGAGAGCACATTCGACCGTCGACGGCGATCATCAACCAACCCATAAAGGCTGGCGGCTCGCGCCGGTACTGATGGACACCGGCGTGCTGGCGGTCATCAGTGCCGTCGTGTTGGCCGTGTCGCTATCTGGCTGTCGGGGTTCGTCCGGAGGTCCGGGCCCGGCGACGAGTTCCCGCGCGGCCGCTCCCTCGACTGGTCCGGCTTACAGGGTTACCGCCACCGTGCCCGTCGCCAAGGACCCATCGGGGGTGGCGCTTGGCCTGTCGGTGGTGGCGGTGGACCCGGGCACCCACACCGTCTACGTCGTAATGACCACGGGCAGCTCGGTTTTGGTGATCGACGCCTCGACGCGCACCGTGACCGCCACCGTGCCCGTCGGCAAGGACCCGCGCTGGATGGTGGTGGATCCCGGCAGCCACACTGTCTACGTCATGAACGTGGGGGACGGCACGGTCTCGGTGATCGACGGGTCGACCCGCACCGTGACCGCCACCGTGCCCGTCGGCAAGCCGGAATGGATGGCGGTCGACCCGGCTAGTCACGCCGTCTACGTCGCCAACAATCTAGGCGGCACGGTGTCGGTGATCGACGGGTCGACGCACACCGTGACCGCCATCGTGCCGGTCGGCAAGAACCCGGATGGGGTGGCGGTGGACCCGGGCACCCACACCGTCTACGTCACCAACATCGGCGCGACGGGTCCAGGCGGGCAGGTCGCGGAGGACGGCACGGTGTCGGTGATCGACGCCTCGACGCACACGGTCACCGCCACCGTGCCCGTCGGCAAGAACCCGGATGCGGTAGTGGTGGACCCGGGCACCC
>NZ_JBATXN010000490.1:0-1927 GCF_049673265.1 Mycobacterium sp.
AAGTGCGGTCGATTGGTACGCGGACCGGATGGCATACAGTTCGGCGCCTTGTGACGTTTCACTGACGGCGCGAGCGGCCCTTCCGGCGCCGTCCCAATCGGCGATTGACGGTGCGTCGCCGGGGGCGAATCTGCGATGCAGCTCGGCGATGTCGGTAATCGCATCGGCAGCCGCGGTATTGGCGTATCTCACGACGCCCCAAGGCGGGCTGATCAGCAGTTTGGTCACCCAGAGGTGCATCACATCGTCGGCGACATCGGCGGTGCCGACCGTCAGCCAACCGAGGTCGAGAACGGTCAGGCTGTCTTCGGGCGACAAGTAGCCCTCAGGCCCGGCCAGCAGGTCGTTGCACAACTGGACGAATGAGGCCAGTGGGCGCGCGGACGTGGCCGGGAAGTCGGTGATCTGTTCGTCGCCGTTGATGTATGAAATCGCGTTCATCGCGCATCCTTTGCCTGATCCCGGCTGGTGCGAGCCCCTGGCCAAGCGCAACGGGTGGGTGATGCGGTCGAGGTCCATTCGAGTTGCTCCCTAAGGGTTTTCGAGCTTAAGGGCTATACGTCGGAGATGGACATCTTATGGCAGCTGAAGTCGCCAACCGCTGCGACACGACGGGCCCGAAGCTTAGAGCTCGCCTGTGAAATCGGCGGTTAGCCAACGATCGGGGCGGATGGTGAACAGCACGCTGTTTTCACTTTCCATGCTGCTGACAAACGCGCGGCCACCTTCTTCGCCGAGGTAGCGGATCGCGATGGCTTCGCGCACATCCGACGGCGCGGGCGTCGTAGTGTCGATGACAGTTCCCTCTACGACCACATATTGGTATGGCAGCTCCTCGCGTTGCACAACCAGCGTGACCACCCCGGCGTGTTCGATGAGCTTGGACTTGCGCGCCGTCGCGCCGGTGTTGATCAGAATGTTCCCGCCGGGGGTGTAGCCATACCAAATCGGGGCGCTGGCCGGCGGACGGCCGTCGGTGGCGGCCACGGACAGCACGGCGACGTGCTTGGCTGCGAGAAACTCTTCACGCTCGGTCTCGGTAAACGCTGTCATAAGGGGCTCAACGCGCCGGGCAGGCGAGGCTATTCCAAGGCGAGGATCAGCTTGCCGGTGTTTTCGCCGCGGAACAGCTTGAGCAACGTTTCCGGGAAGTCACCGATGTCGCCGTGTTCGATCTGCTCGTGTGATCGTAGTTCACCACTGTTAAGCCACTTCGCCAGCTGCGCAACACCTTCCGGGTAGCGGTCGGCGTAGTCGAAGATGACATAGCCGGTCATGGATGCGCGCGCGACCAACAGCTGCATGTAGTTGGCCGGCCCCCGCGGGGAATCGTTGTACTGCGACACCGCACCGCAGAGCACGATGCGGGCGCCGCGCGCGAGCCGGTTCAAGGCGGCTTCCAGGGTCGCACCGCCGATATTGTCGAAATACACATCGACACCGTCGGTTGCGTGGGTTTTCAGCGCTGCCCGTAGGTCGGCGTTCTTGTAGTCGATTGCGGCGTCGAAACCAACCTCGTCGACGAGCCAGCGGCATTTCTGCTCGCCGCCGGCGATACCGATGGCGCGGCAGCCCTTGATCCGCGCGATCTGTCCCACAATGCTGCCCACCGATCCGGCTGCCCCGGACACCAGTACGGTTTGGCCCGGCTTCGGCTTGCCGATGTCGAGCAAACCGAAATAGGCGGTCAGCCCACTGATGCCGAGGGCTCCCAAATGCACGGTCGCTGGCGCCAAGCTCGTGTCGATCTTGTTCACGTCGGCGCCGTCGGACAGTGCATAGCGCTGGACGCCGAATAGCCCCGACACCGTATCCCCGACTGCGAATTCGGAATGCCGTGATTCGACGACGCGTCCGATGCCCAGCGACCGCATCACCGCACCCATCTCCACCGAGGGGACATACGAGCGGCCGGCGTTCATCCAGG
>NZ_JBATXN010000491.1:0-2917 GCF_049673265.1 Mycobacterium sp.
CGGCTGTGACGGGCCTACCCGTTCGGGTCTACTTGAGCCGTTCCTCTAGGTACTGGGCCTGTTCTTCCGAAGGCTCCCCGGTGATAGCCGGATCAACGCCGTTGCAGGAGATTCTACGGGGGCAAGCAAATCCGCTTCAGGCCAGCGCGGCCTTGGCGTCGGCGAGATTGGCCGCCCCCAGTACCAGCCGGGTGTTGGTGGCGAGATAAGCAGTTTCCAGATTGATCTTCGCGGCGCCAAGTTTGTGGACGACTTCGCCGAGCGCGCCGGGACGGTCGTTGATGTCCAGCACGATCACCTCTTGCTCCTCGGCGATTTTGATTCCGGCGCCCTGCAGCGCCTCGAATGCGGAGGTGGCATCATGCACCAGGATGTGCACCTCAGCCTGCCCTCCGCCGCTTGTCAGGGCGCACAGACCGGCGATATTGACGCCCGCCTTGCCCAACACATCGCCGATCAGGGCCAGCTCGCCGGGCTCGTCGTCGAGATAGAGCGTTAGATCGGTCGCCATGACGCGCTCCCTTCGCACCAGGTCTGAGCGGATCGCATGTCCACGCTACCGCGGGCACGCCGGGTGAGGATCCCCGAAACTAGACAGCAGCTTTCCTAAACTGCGGCTGTGGCGTTCGACGCGACGTTTGCCCGCGATGTGGTTCTGCCGCTGGCGGAGGCGGCGTACACGGTGATGAGCGGTAGTCAGGCCGTCTTGCCACCCGGTTACACCCAGACCAGTTTGATCAAGGTTGATGCCGTGGTGCTCACCGCGATGACGAGCCCGCACCCGGCCGTGGCTGCGATGACCAAAGACACCAACATCTTCGGGCTGATGGGCCGTAACCCGGCCACCCGCAGCGCATTCGTGTCATTTCGCGGCACCGCCGACGTCGAGGATTGGCTCGCGGACCTCGACGCCGTCCCCGGCGACTATCGCCCGGTAAGCGGATTCGGGCAGGTGCATACCGGCTTTCAGGACGCGTACCAACTCGTCCGGAACAGCGTCGCGACAAACTTGGCCGGCGCGACAGCGGGCTGCGATGAGATCCTGATCACTGGACACAGTCTGGGAGCGGCGCTGGCCGTACTCGCGGCGCCGGACATATTCCGGAGTATGCCGCCGAATAAGATTGAACCCCGACTGATCACCTTCGCCGGCCCGCGGGTCGGCTTGCCCGACTTTGTCACCGCGTTCAACGCGGCGATCGAAAGCTGTTTTCGGGTAGTGAATTTTCTCGATATTGTGCCGTACGTCCCGCCGCCTCCATACGTGCATGTTGGCGCCCAGATCACCGTCGACAGCGGCGGGCCGGTCCAGGTCGGGTGGCGACACAGCCTGGTCGCCTACCAAAGCGGGCTATCGGCGCTGATTTCGGCCCAGCAATGAGGACGCTCCCGGCACCGAGGGTCAAACCAACTCAAGTGCCGGGAGCGACAGTTTTGTCAGGCGCCAACCTCTAACACGCCGGCGCGCCAGAGCGCGGCGTAGAGCTGACGCAACGGAACGCAGAGCAACCGAGCGGCGCCGCTGACCAACGGGTCGCCGCCGACTAGCTGTTGTTCGGGCCGCCTGGAGGTCCGCTTGGGCGCCGGCACTGCGGTCGGCGTCGGGGCAGGCACTGCCCTGAGCCGGCGTGCGGGCGCCGCCGTTACCACTTCGTCAAAGAGTACCGCGGTCATGATCGCCTCCTAAGCGGAAAGTCAAACGGGCATAACGGGATTCGATGTCCGTCCGAATCGGCTTCCGATGAGGCGATGCGCTGCCTGCGCCAGAGAAAGGCTCAGCTTGCAGCCGCGCGCCGGAGACCAGATCGGGACGACACAGAATCCGGATATCGATCCGGACTAGAACTGGAACTCATTCGTCCCTCACCTCCTCGCGGTCGCGCCACGTGCGGATAACCGCACAATTCACACGCAAGCAGGAGCATAGGAAACCCGATGACCTCGGGAACCGCACCCCACTCGTCAGAGATTTGGCACTACACGCCGTATCCGGAAACTCCGGAAGCCACTTGGGCTCAACCCTTAAGCCGGGAGGAGCTGTCCTGACCCTGGGCGTCTCTCGACGTTCGGGGTCAGTGGCCTATATCCGCGTAGACGCCTCACCTAACGAGGTGCTTACCCCGTCGATGATGCACGAACATCGCGCCGGGGTCAATTCGCCACGCCCAAAAAACTTCCTGAGCACGATTACGGCACCTGACCAGCCGTTATGACTTCCTGATCGTCTGCGGACGCAGCCCTTCGGTGACTGCGCGGGCGGCCTCTGTCACCGATCGGTCAATTCGTTGAGACGTCCTACCGCGTCGATGAACTCGGAGACCATGTCCAGCACCACCGCTCCCGCCGGCTGCACTTTGTCCAGCGAACCGACGACTTGGCCGACGAAATAGGTGGCCAACTCGCGGGCCTTGGAATCGGCGTGGCCGGCGGCCCGATTGATGCGCAACTGCGGATCGCCGATCAGCGCCGACTGCAGCGGCATACCGAGCGGGTCGGGACTGCCTGGCCGCTCCCACTCGTCGGTCCAGGCAGTGCGCAGCATGCGCGCGGGCTTGCCGGTCAGCGACCGCGATCGCACGGTGTCCGACGAGGACGCGGCCAGGAATTTGTCCTTGACGATGGGCAACGTCTCGGCTTCCTCGGTGGTCAGCCAGACCGATCCGCACCACACGCCTTCGGCGCCCAACGCCAGCGCCGCGGCGATCTGACGACCGCGGGCGATCCCGCCCGCGGCCAGCACCGGCACGGGATCGACGGCATCTACGACTTCAGGTACCAGCACCATCGTCGACACCTCACCGGTGTGCCCGCCGGCCTCGGTGCCCTGGGCGACGATGAGGTCGACTCCGGCGGCGGCATGTCGCTGCGCGTGGCGCGTCGTGCCGGCCAGAGCCGCGACCAGCACGTCGGCCTGGTG
>NZ_JBATXN010000492.1:0-7851 GCF_049673265.1 Mycobacterium sp.
CCTTGGTGAGGACCAGGGCTTCGACCTCATCGCCCACGGAAACGACCTCGTTGGGGTCGACGTCGTGCTTGATGGACAGTTCGCGGGAGGGGATGACCCCTTCGGTTTTGTAGCCGATGTCGAGCAGCACCTCGTCCCGGTCAACCTTGACGATTGTCCCTTCGACGATGTCGCCATCGTTGAAGTACTTGATTGTTTTATCGATGGCGGCGAGAAAATCCTCGCTCGAGCCTATGTCGTTGACGGCTACTTGGGGCGAGGTGACGGTGGGACTCGGCATATTGTTGGGTTGCTCCGGACAGGTTGGGGTCGTAGGGATAAAGCGAGACATTGTCGATCGCCCGGCTCCTCCTCATCGCGCTACGCGCTCTGCGTCGTCGCCGGTTCCTGTCGAGGCTACTCGACTGGGCACACGCTGGCCAAACTCAACCCACGCGCGCCGAGCGCTAATGCGCGGCGGTATCCCAGCTGCGGCCGTAGCCCACCGAGACCTCCAGCGGCACGTCAAGCGGGTACGCACCGCCCATTTTTTCGCGTACCAACGCCTCTAGCCGCTCCCGCTCACCGCCGGCGACTTCGAACAACAGTTCGTCGTGGACCTGCAGCAGCATCCGAGACGCCAGCCCCGCGGACTTGAGCGCCTTGTCGACCTCGATCATGGCCACCTTGATGATGTCGGCGGCGCTGCCCTGGATCGGCGCGTTGAGCGCCGCCCGCTCCGCGGCCTCGCGCACCTGGCGGTTGCTGCTGTCCAGTTCGGGCAGGTAGCGCCGGCGTCCCAGCACCGTGGAGGTATAGCCGTCCTTGCGAGCGTGTTCGACGACGTCCATCAAGTAGTCCCGCACTCCGCCGAACCGGGCGAAGTAGGCGTCCATCTGGTCCTTCGCTTCTTCGGTGGAGATTTTCAGCTGCTGCGACAGGCCGTACGCGCTCAGCCCGTAGGCCAGCCCATAAGACATCGCTTTGACGCGGCGGCGCAGCTCGCCAGTCACCTCCTCGATCGGCACCCCGAATGCCCGGGAAGCGACGAACGAGTGCAGATCCTCGCCGGTGTTGAACGCTTCGATAAGGCCGGCATCTTGCGACAGATGTGCCATGATCCGCATCTCAATCTGGCTGTAATCGGCCGTCATCAGCTCGGCGTAGCCGCCTCCGACGACCAACGCGTCGCGGATCTGACGGCCCGCGTCGGTGCGGATCGGAATGTTCTGCAGGTTGGGCTCGGTGGAGGAAAGCCTGCCGGTCGCGGCGATCGTCTGGTTGAAGGTGGTGTGGATACGGCCGTCGCCCGCCACCGAATTCAGCAGCCCGTCGACGGTCACCTTCAGTCGGGTCACGTCGCGGTGCGCGAGTAGATGCTGCAGGAACGGATGCCCGGTCTTGTCGAACAGCGATTGCAGCGCGTCCGCGTCGGTGGTGTATCCGGTCTTCGTCCGCTTGGTCTTGGGCATCTCCAGCTCGTCAAACAGCACTACCTGCAACTGTTTTGGCGAGCCGAGGTTGATCTGCTTTCCGATCACCGCGTATGCCGCCTCGGCGGCATCACGGATCTGGTCGCCGAATTGGCTTTGCAGCTCGGTCAATTGGTTCAAATCGACGGCGATACCCGCGGCCTCCATGCCGGCCAGCACCCCTTGCACCGGCAGTTCCATCTCAGCCAGGAGCGAAGTGGAGTCGATACGGGCCAGTTCGGTGTCCAGCGCATCGGCGAGGTCGACCACCGCGCGGGCGCGCAGCACCGCGGTCTGCACGGCTTGGTCATCGACGCCGTCGGTGTCGTCGAGCAGTGAAAGCTGCTGCTGTTCAGACGTTTCCGCTCGTAGCTCGCGACGCAAGTAGCGCAGCGACAGGTCGTCGAGGGTGAAGCTGCGCTGCCCGGGCCGCACGAGGTAGGCGGCCAGCGCGGTGTCGGAGCTGACTCCGTTCACTGTCCAGCCGCGCCCGGCCAGGTCGTGGATGGCTAACTTGGCCTCGTGCAAGGCTTTCGGCTTCTCGGGGTCGGCGAGCCACGCCGCCAGCGCGGAGTCATCGTCCGGTGTCAAAGTCGTGGTGTCGATGTAGCCGCCGTCGCCGTCACCGGCGGCAATGGCCAGCGCGGTCGCGTCACCGTCGTAGGGCAGATGTGTGCCGACCACGGCCAACCCCGATCGGCGCCCGTCGGCGAGGTGCTCGGCCAGCCACTGCCTGACCGTGCCGGGCTCCAGCAGTCCCCCGCGCACGTCGAATCCCTCGTCGACCTCGGGTTCGACGGCCGCCAGCGTCTCGAACAGCCGATCGCGCAGCACCCGGAATTCCAGCTGGTCGAACAGCTGGTGAATCTGGTCCCGGTCCCACGGCTGCACCCGCAGCGTGTCCGGCGTCTGCGCCAGCGGCACGTCACGGACCAGGTCGGTGAGCTCCCGGTTGAGCACCACGCTGGCCAGATGCTCGCGCAGCGCGTCACCGACCTTGCCGCGCACCGAGTCGGCATTGTCGACCAACGCCTGCAGCGAGCCGTATTCGATGACCCATTTCGCCGCCGTCTTCTCGCCCACCCCGGGAATACCGGGCAAGTTGTCGCTCGGGTCGCCGCGCAGCGCCGCAAAGTCGGGGTATTGCGTGGGAGTCAACCCATACTTTTCGACGACGGCCTGGGGCGTAAAGCGGGTGAGCTCGCTGACGCCCTTGCGCGGATAAAGCACGGTCACGTCGTCGGTGACCAGCTGCAAGGAATCGCGATCACCGGTGACCACCAGCACCCGGTAGCCCTCCTTTTCGGCCTGGGTGGCCAATGTGGCGATCAGGTCGTCGGCCTCGAAGCCGGGCTCTGCGAGCACCGTAATACCCAGCGCCGCAAGGACTTCCTTGGTCACGTCGATCTGGCCGTGAAACTCGTCCGGGGTGGACGATCGGTTGGCCTTGTACTCCGGGTAGCGCTCGGCACGAAAGGTCTGCCGCGACACGTCGAAGGCGGCGGCCACGTGCGTGGGTGATTCGTCGCGCAACAGGTTGATCAGCATGGCGGTGAACCCGTACACCGCGTTGGTAGTCAGCCCGCCCTGGGTCTTGAAATTCTCGGCGGGCAGCGCGTAGAACGCCCGAAACGCCAGCGAATTGCCATCCAGCAGCATCAACGTCGGCTTGTCGTCAGCGGCCTGGGCGGCTTCCGTCTTCTTGCTTGCGGTCCTCGCTGGGCTCACGGCCTTAACTCTAGGCACTGCGTCTGACGTCAGGTCAGCAGCCGCTGGCTTCCGACGTCGTACTCGGAAACCGACGCGTCGATGATCGCGCTTTGTTGTTCGTCACTGACTCCCTCGCCGCGGAACGCTTCGACGGCGGACGGCGACTCCCAGCGTTCGAAGATGTTGATGCGATTGGGCTCGATCAGGTCCGCGCTAATCGTGAAGTCGAGGCACCCGGCCGTTCGGCGGGCTTGCTGCACGACGGCCGCACAGCCGAACAGATACTCGTCTCGCTGCTGCGGCTCGACGACCAGGTAGCCCGCGACGATCACCACTGAATGCTCCTTTGCTTGCATCGGACCTTTCAACGTATGACCCGCTACACCGCGCGAACTCATCGGCGGTACCCGCAAACTGAAACACGTTTCAGTTTTGCGAGCGTTGTAGGTACGCTGGCCGGATGCCAGCAGCTACCCGTCAAGAACCGGCAATCGACGGCTGGTTCGCCGACTCTGCTTCCAGCGACGTCGGTGCCCCCTATCTGATCGGCGCAAAATGTCCGCAATGCGGCACCTACGTCTTCCCGCCGCGGGCCAACAATTGCCCCAACCCCGCCTGCGACGGTGATCAGCTCGACCAAGTGCCGCTGTCGCGGCGCGGAAAGCTGTGGAGCTACACCGAAAACCGGTATGCACCGCCGCCGCCTTACCCATCCCCCGATCCATTCCAGCCGTTCGCCGTCGCCGCGGTGGAGTTGGCCGACGAGGGCCTGATCGTGCTGGGCAAGGTCGTGGACGGCACGCTGGCGGACGATCTGAAGGTCGGGATCGAGATGGAACTGACTACCATGCCGCTGTTCGTTGACGACGACGGCGTCGAGCGCATCGTTTACGCCTGGAGGATCGCTCCCACCGGCGACGATGCAGAGCGAAGCGATGGGGAGGAGCGGCGCTCATGAGCAGCAGCGAGCCGGTCTACATCCTCGGCGCCGGGATGCATCCCTGGGGCAAATGGGGTAACGACTTCACCGAATACGGTGTGGCCGCAGCGCGTGCCGCACTGGGCGAGGCCGGCCTGGACTGGCGGCAGATTCAGCTGGTGGCCGGCGCGGACACCATTCGCAACGGCTATCCGGGTTTCGTCGCCGGTGCGACGTTCGCGCAGAAGCTGGGCTGGAACGGTGTGCCGGTCAGTTCGAGCTATGCGGCGTGCGCCAGCGGATCGCAAGCCCTGCAAAGCGCCCGCGCACAGATCCTTGCCGGGTTCTGCGACGTGGCGCTGGTGATCGGCGCCGACACCACGCCGAAAGGCTTCTTCGCTCCGGTCGGCGGCGAGCGGAAGAACGACCCCGACTGGCAGCGGTTCCATCTGATCGGCGCTACCAACACGGTGTATTTTGCCCTGCTGGCGCGACGCCGGATGGACCTGTACGGCGCAACGCTCGAAGACTTCGCCCAGGTGAAGGTCAAGAACTCCAAGCATGGGCTCAACAACCCGAACGCGCGCTACCGCAAGGAGAACTCGATCGAAGACGTGCTTGCCAGCCCGGTGGTCTCGGACCCGCTGCGGCTGCTGGACATCTGCGCGACCTCGGACGGCGCCGCGGCGCTGATCGTGGCGAGCAAGTCCTTCGCCGAGAAGCACCTTGGCTCAGTAGCAGGTGTGCCTTCGGTGCGCGCGGTCAGCACCGTCACTCCCCGCTACCCGCAGCACCTTCCCGAATTACCGGATATTGCAACGGATTCCACTGCAGTAGTGGCCGCGCCGGATCGGGTGTTCAAGGACCAGATCATCGACGCCGCCTATGCCGAGGCCGGCATGGGGCCGGAAGACCTCAGCCTGGCCGAGGTTTATGACCTGTCCACCGCGCTCGAGCTGGACTGGTATGAACACCTCGGGTTGTGCGCCAAGGGTGACGCCGAGTCGCTACTGCGCAGCGGCGCCACAACGATCGGCGGGAAGATACCGGTCAACCCCTCGGGTGGGCTGGCCTGCTTCGGCGAGGCGATTCCCGCGCAAGCGATCGCACAGGTCTGCGAGCTCAGCTGGCAGCTGCGCGGTCAGGCCACAGGCCGCCAGGTCGAGGGCGCCAAGGCCGGAATCACCGCGAATCAGGGCCTTTTCGGCCACGGATCGTCGGTGGTCGTAGCCCGCTAGCCCGACGGTTCCGCGTCTTTGGCCGTGTCGAGAGTTTCCAGCACGACTTCGGCGACGTGCTTCATCGTGGTCCGCCGGTCCATCGCGGCGCGCTGGATCCACTTGAACGCTTCAGGCTCGGTCATGCCCTGGTTGGCTTGCAGCAGGCCCTTCGCTCGTTCCACGAGCTTGCGGGTTTCCAGCCGGTCAGACAGCGTTTCGACTTCGCGTTCAAGTGCTCTGATCTCGCTGAAGCGGCTCAGCGCCAATTCAATCGACGGGATCAGGTCGGAGATGGTAAACGGTTTGACCAAGTAGGCCATCGCCCCGGCGTCGCGTGCCCGTTCGACGAGGTCACGCTGGCTGAAAGCGGTCAGCACCACAATCGGTGCGATGCGTTTGCGGGCGATCTCCGACGCGGCGTCGATGCCGTCACGGCGCGGCATCTTTACGTCCATGATCACCAGGTCCGGTTTGAGCCGCTCGGCTAGCTCGACGGCTTCCTGCCCGTCGCCGGCCTCGCCGACGATTTCGTAGCCCTCTTCGCGGAGCATCTCGGCCAAGTCGAGCCGGATGAGCGCCTCATCCTCGGCGATCAGCACCCGGTGGGAGGCTTGGGTATCGACGTCGTTCGGGGAGCCAGTCATGACGACATTGTGTCGTGGCCCGCGACGATCATCGACCGCGGGGTTGGTGACGCTCGACTCCTCACGGCCATCCTCTATGGTGGGAGGCCGTAGCCAGCAGGCCCTCGTATCCCAACTGGCAGAGGAAACGGATTCAAAACCCGTACAGTGTGAGTTCGAATCTCACCGAGGGCACTCAAGCAGTCGACACGTCGGTGTTCCCGAAAATGCGCCGCGGCTGGCCGGACGAATGCGCGGCCAGACCGGACGCCCGCCTAATTAAGCGGGTATCACAATAGGCCGAACACACTGAGCAGCGTGTCCCACAGCTCGCTGGTGGTGAGTGTTGGGATGTCGAAGACGGTTGTCATTCCGTCGACTACCGGTGTGGCCGAGTCTATTTCGGCTGGCGTCATCCCGAGGTAGGCGAAATGGAGTCCCAACCCGAACAGGATTTCCTGCCAAGTTGTGCCCAAGGAGCTGGGGTTCGCCCAGACGTCGCCGTCGATGTTGTACACCTCGGTCGGGTACAGGTCGTCGGGAACCCCGGTGGGGTTGGCGCCCAGCATCACGAAACGTAAAGCGTCGGTGGGGATTCTGTCGGCGGCGAGTTCCTGTTCGGCGAGCGCGGCGATCGCGCTGCTTTGTGAGTAGGTGAAAATGGTCAGCGGGTCGCTGCACACGCCGGCGAAGTCACAGTGCATGCCACCGACCGCGTACTCGGCGATGACCGCGGTGGCGAGGATGTTCTCGCCCTGCGTCACGCTCGAGCCAAAGTCCCAGTTTTCCGGCGTGGTCAGCGCCAGCGTCGTCGCGACGGTCCCGTCGTACCCGCTCGGCTCCAGGTACAGGCTCTCCGCGCCGCTGATGTAGGAAGCGTCTGGTGTCGGCATGCCGGTGGAGCCCAGGATCAGGGCGTTGGTTGAGCCGGACAGAAAGTCGCTGTTGTCGGCGTTGGCTGAACCGGCCAATGCCACCGCGGCGCTGCACAGCGCCGCGCCGAGAATCATTTTCTTCATCGACCCCCCTTTTCTCACGATCACATGTCGATGACGCCTATAACACACAGGCAGAATATCTCAGGTTCTTTTAAGGCAGCCGTGAAATGGAAAATAATTTTCCTGACAAATAATTTGATGAGGTCAGCCCTTGATGTGCTGAGCCGATCGGCCGCAAAACACCAGTGCGCTTCTGCGGTGTGCGCAGGATCAGCTGGTGGTCGAGTCGCGTCGATTTCGTTGGTGCACAAGCACACTCAGCTGGGATCGTCCTCCTCCGATGTCTCCGGGTTCCAGCTGCCCGGCAGCATCGGCATCCGCGGACCCCCACCAAACTCATCACCGGCCACCGTGCTCAAACCCGATGCTTGGCCAATACCTTTCGGCTCGGTGCCGGCAAACCCCAACGGTCCCGAACCCCGATCCGACGCTGCGTAGCGCTGAGGAACGGGGCCGACGGTGTCAGCATCAGGTTCGTCGCGAGCGTCCAGAAAATCGTAGCGATAACCGCGGTCGATAACCGACCGCAGGCGCCGCCGGGCCCGGCTTTCGGGCGGCGTCGACAACGTCACCGGGGCGGGCGCGGCGATCTCGGCGATCGGCACGTTGGCCGCGGACTTGGTTCGAGCCTGCAGAGGCAACTCGATGTAGCCAGTGCCCACCAGGTAACCGAAACCCTGCCCGTCCGCGAGAGGCGGCGGCGGGACGCCGGGGGCTGGGGGCGCAGGGGGCATTGCCGCCGGGGACGGCGTCAAGGCCGGAACTGATGTCGTAGCCGTGGCCGGGATCGTGCTCAACAAGGGAGTATTCGCTATCGCCGGTGCGGGCACAGCCACCGGTGCAGCAGGGGCGATCGGTGCAACCACAGCGGGAGCGCCGGCGGGCTGAGACGGCCCGGCCAGGCCAACCGGCGCCACCACGCTAGTCACA
>NZ_JBATXN010000493.1:0-3324 GCF_049673265.1 Mycobacterium sp.
TCGGTGCCAGCCAGCTGTCCGCGATGAGTGTGGCCGCCCACAAGTTCGGCGGCCCGCCCGGTGTGGGTGCGCTGCTGCTGCGTCGCGACGTGGGCTGCGTGCCGCTGTCACACGGTGGCGGCCAGGACCGCGACATTCGTTCTGGCACTCCCGATGTCGCGGGCGCAGTCGGTATGGCTGCCGCGATGCAGCTTGCCGTTGACGGACTGGAGGCCAACAGCGCGCGGATGCAGCTAATGCGCGATCGTCTGGTCGATGGTGTGCTGGCTGGCATCGAAGATACCCGCCTCAACGGTGCTGCCGGCTCGCGACGCCTACCGGGCAACGCGCACTTCACCTTCGACGGGTGTGAGGGCGATGCGCTACTGATGTTGCTGGACGCCAACGGGATCGAATGCTCGACCGGCTCGGCGTGTACCGCCGGAGTGCCGCAGCCCTCACACGTGTTGCTCGCGATGGGCGCTGAGCCTGCCAGTGCCCGTGGATCGCTGCGATTGTCGTTGGGGCACACCAGCGTCGACGCCGATGTCGATGCCGCGCTACGGGTACTGCCCGGCGCCGTGGCCCGGGCCCGGCATGCCGCGCTGGCCGCCGCCGGAGTGTCGCGATGAAGGTGCTCGCCGCGATGAGCGGCGGCGTCGATTCGTCGGTCGCCGCCGCACGGATGGTCGACGCCGGACACGATGTGGTCGGCGTGCATTTGGCGTTGTCACAGGCACCTGGCACATTGCGTACCGGCTCGCGGGGCTGTTGTTCCAAAGAAGACGCCGGCGACGCCCGGCGGGTCGCCGACGTCCTCGGAATCCCGTTCTATGTATGGGATTTCGCCGACAAGTTCAAAGAAGACGTCATCGACGACTTCGTGTCGTCCTACGCTCGCGGTGAGACTCCCAACCCGTGCGTACGATGCAACGAGCGGATCAAGTTCTCGGCGCTGGCGGCACGTGCGTTGGCGTTGGGTTTCGACACGGTGGCCACCGGACATTACGCCCGCCTCTCCGATGGGCGGCTGCGCCGCGCTGTCGACGGGGACAAGGACCAGTCCTATGTGCTGGCGGTGCTGACCTCCGATCAACTGCGCCATGCCGCGTTCCCGATCGGGGATACCCCGAAGGTGCAGATTCGCGCCGAGGCGGCCCGCCGCGGCCTGGCGGTCGCGGACAAGCCGGATAGCCACGACATCTGCTTTATCCCGTCCGGGGATACCCGCGCGTTTTTGGGCTCCCGGATCGGGGTGCGCCGCGGGTCGGTCGTCGACCAGCGGGGGACCGTGCTGGCCGGCCATGACGGGGTGCACGGTTTCACCATCGGCCAGCGCAAGGGACTGGGCATTGCCGGCCCGGGCCCGGACGGCCAGCCGCGCTACGTCACCGCGATCGACGCCGACAGCGGCACCGTCCAGGTGGGTTCGGCGGCCGACTTAGACGTGCGGCAGCTGACCGGGCAGCGGCCGGTTTTCACGGCCGGGACTTCACCGACAGGTCCCATCGAGTGCGCGGTGCAGGTGCGTGCGCACGGTGAGACCGTCGACGCGGTCGCCGAGTTGGCCGGCGATGAGCTTGTGGTCCGGCTGCGCACCCCACTGCGCGGTGTCGCGCCGGGGCAGACGCTGGTGCTGTACCGGCCCGACCCGGACGGCGACGAGGTAATCGGAAGCGCCACGATCGCCGCGTCGTCCTGACCTGTCGCCTCCCGCGGGCTAGCCGGGCACGTTGGCGGCAATATTGGTGATCACTATCGTCGACACCGATTCCGGGAATCCGCAGAAGGTGACCTCCATCAACACCGCGGACTTGACTTCATAATCGCGTCCACAGTCGCCGGGGCGAGTCTGCAGTGACTGTTCATCGGAGATCCACGGGCCGACGAACCCCGTACCTTCCTTGGTGTTCGCACAGTCTCTGACGGTTGTCACTAGCCCCTCGAATGCGTGATGTGCGGTAGTGGCATCGCGGTAGGCGGCGGCGCCTTCGGAGATCAGCCCGCCGCGAGGTGGGTATTGGAACGTCGTCTTGTGGAACTCTTCGACGTCGGGCCCGAAGGTGGCGGTGTCCTCGTAGACGAACCGGCACTGCGGCGGTGCAGTCTCGGCGAGTCTTTCAATGTCGACCGGGGATTTGCCGTCCATCGACGGGATGATCGTGAGGTGCTCGTCAGCGCCGGTGATCGCGCGCATGCGGTTCTGATCGAGTAAGACGCGGTCGACGTCAACCCCGGAAAAATTAGGTCCGGCGCCGAATGGCAGTACCGCGGTGCCGTCCGTCATGCGGGTGCAAGCGGCGGCCAGCAGGGCCGCACCACACAACACCAGCAATCGTGACGTCACATTTTCCATCTTTCGTTGGGTTCGAGCCTAATCGCGCAGACAGACCCTGGCAGGGGGCACCCGCAACCCCATCGAATACGGTTGGCCGGTGAGCGTTTTCGCAACCGCCAGCGGCACCGGTTCATGGCCGGGCACCGCCGCGCGGCAAGCGGCCGAGGTCGTCGTCGGTGAATTGGGCGCCGCGATGGCCCACCTCGTCGAGCTGCCCGCCAGAGGAGTGGGCGCCGACATCGTCGGGCGGGCCGGTGCGCTACTGATCGACGTGGCCATTGACACCGTTCCCCGCGGCTACCGGTTGGCAGCCCGCCCGGGCGCGGTCACGCGGCGGGCGATCAGCCTGCTCGACGAAGACATCGACGCGCTGGAAGAGGCGTGGGAGATCGCGGGGTTGCGGGGCAGCGGGCGGCCGGTCAAGGTTCAGGCGCCCGGGCCGATCACCCTGGCCGCCGAGCTGGAACTGGCCAACGGGCATCGGGCGATCACAGATCGTGGTGCCCTGCATGACATCGCGGCTTCACTGGCCGAAGGTGTCGGCGAGCATCGGGCCGCGGTGTCCCGTCGACTCGACACGCCCGTAGTCGTGCAATTCGACGAACCGTCGCTGACGGCGGCGGTGACCGGACGGTTGACCGGGGTCACCGCGCTGAGCCCGGTGGCCCCCATCGACGAGACGTTGGCCACCTCACTGCTGGACACCTGCGCGGACGCGGCGGGCGCAGAGGTGTCCGTGCACAGCTGCGCCGTCGCATTGCCGTGGAAAGTGTTGCAGCGCAGCAGTATTGCAGCAGTCTCGGTCGACGTGGCGACGCTTGAGGCGGCCGATCTGGATGCCGTCGCGGAATTCGTCGAGTCGGGCCGCGCCGTGATGTTCGGTGTCGTGTCGTCCAGCGCCCCGACCCGGGCACCGTCGGCGGAGCAGGTTGCCGCCGCTGTCGTGGCGATCACCGACCGGCTCGGCTTCGGCCGCTAGGCGCTACGGAAAAGCATCGGCGTCACCC
>NZ_JBATXN010000494.1:0-8860 GCF_049673265.1 Mycobacterium sp.
GGCACGGCGTTTTGTCGGACCGGCTCGTTATAATACGAACATGCGTTCGAGTGACCGTGAGGAGATCGTGAAGCGCTACGACGCGCTGCACGATGCGATCTCTGATGTGGTCGAAACGTCCTCGGACTCGCTGACCACCCCCGAATACTTCGCGATGCTGGCACGTCTGGAAACGGAGACCCGACGACTGCCCGCCGCCGGTCACGCGTTAATCAACCAGCTGGCCCGGCAGGCCAGCAACGACGAGCTCGGCGGCACGCTGCCACAGGCGCTGGCCAATCGACTGCGCATCAGTCGCGGTGAAGCGTCGCGCCGTATCCACGAGGCCGCAGATTTGGGCGAGCGCACCGGGCTCACCGGTGAGCCGCTGCCGCCGGTGTTGGAGGCCACCGCCGCCGCGCAACGCGAGGGCAACATCGGGGCCGGCCATGTGGCGGTGATCCGGAGTTTTTGCCACCGGCTGCCCGAGTTCGTCGACGTGGAGACCCGGGGGCAGGCCGAGGCGCAGCTGGCCCGGCTCGGCGGCCAGCATCGGCCCGACGAGCTGGCCAAGCTGGCCGACAAACTCACCGACTGCCTTAATCCCGACGGCGACTTCACCGACGAGGACCGGGCGCGACGGCGCGGCATCATCCTCGGCAAGCAAGGCCACGATGGCATGTCCCCAATCTCGGGACATCTCACCCCCGAGGCGCGGGCCACCCTCGATGCCGTGTTGGCGAAACTGGCCGCCCCGGGCATGTGCAACCCCACCGACGAGACACCGTGCCTCGACGGCAACCCGTCCCCAGGCGCCGTCGAACGCGATACCCGCAGCACCGCCCAACGCAACCACGACGCCTTGCTCGCCGCCGCCCGCACCCTGCTGGCCTCCGGCGCACTCGGTCAACACAACGGGCTACCGGCATCGATCATCGTCACCACCACGCTGCAAGAACTCGAAGCCGGCGCCGGGCGCGGCCTCACCGGCGGCGGCACGTTATTGCCGATGTCCGATGTGATCCGGCTGGCCGCCCACGCGCACCACTACCTGGCGATCTTCCACCAGGGCAAAGCCCTGGCGCTCTACCACACCAAACGGCTAGCCTCACCGGCCCAACGAATTGTCTTATACGCCAAGGATCGTGGCTGTTCGTTCCCGAACTGCGACGTGCCGGGCTATTTCTGCGAAGTCCACCACGCCGACCCATGGGCCAAAACCCACACCACCGATATCAACGACCTCACCCTGGCCTGCGGCCCCAACCACAAACTTGCCGAACAAGGCTGGACCACCCGCAAGCTCAAAAACGGCGACACCGAGTGGATCCCACCACCCCACCTCGACCACGGCCAACCCCGCACCAACACCTACCACCACCCCGAAAAACTGCTCCGCCAGGACGACGAAGAAGACGACGACGGGCATCCCTGACCCATGGTCATTTATCCATCGTGAGCGATCTGCTCGAAAAGCCATGCGCCCCAGGCGGCATCGGTTCGCTTACCAGGCAATCCGAGTGCTGTGGAGATCGTGACTAAAAGGCCGGTGGCGAAGAAGGTTCGCACCTCCAGCTCGTCTGCGCCGGTGAGGTCGGTGACTGCACGTTGCAGTGCGAGATGACGGCGGGCGACTGCCTCGCGCACAGCTTCATTTCCGGCCGCAGCATAGCTCTGGAGCATCATCAGCGCGACAGTTCGGTCGCGCTGCAGCAGACGCCGATAAGCATCGCCGAGCATGGTGAGCGGTGCCGCACCGTCGCTGGTGCGTGAGCGGCTGGCAGCTGCCCCGAACGCGGCGGCAATGCGATCGAATGCCGCGTCGACGGCGGCAAGAAAAAGCGCTTGCTTCGAGCCGAACATCTGCACAATGCGCGGATGCGAAATGCCAGCGCGACCGGCGATCGCCTCCAACCGTGTTCCAGCCAGCCCCGTTTCGGCGAACTCGACCGCCGCCGCATCAAGAATCTCGGCACGCCGCACCGATGCTGGCTTTCGCTCACGTACCGGCGCCGCGGCGTCGGCGGTCATCGTGGACGATTTTTCCCAAGCTGGCGCAGCACCAGATCATTGTCATACAGACAGCGATAGGCGCTGATCAGACCGTCCTCGCGAAGCTCTAAGCGATCGTCGCCGTGGAATTCGACCTTCCGACGAGTCGGTGTGTGCGTGCCACTGAACCGCCAGGCAACCAGCACCGCAGGGCGGGCCACGTCGGCATATAGGCCCTCCAGGAAGAATTTGTGGTCAGGGAACGACACATCAAGCATTACTACGAAGTCTCGGATCGCGTCGCGGCCGTGAACCGTGTCGCCGAGCGCTGGTTCGTCGTACACCAAATCCTCTGAGCACAACGCGGCGACAGCGTCGCCGTCATGGTCGTTCCAGGCCTTCCCCCAGCGTTGACAAAAATCTCCGATCGCAGCAGGTTGGGCCATCGCGCCACTAGGTATTGAACTCACACTTTCTAACTTACTAGTTTGTAAGGAGCGATACAAGTCTTGGTCGCTCACCGCATGCGGCGGCTCGATGGCAGATAGTTTGTCGGCGGCGGTTCACCCCGCACCAACACCTACCACCACCCCGAAAAGCCCCAGAGGGACGACCAAGACGACGAAGGACCGTAGAAGTCTTGCCGCAAGGGTTTCGGCAAGCATAGGGTTCGGATATTCACGCACCTGACACGCAGTCCGCCACCGTCAAGTCGGGCGGCCGAGATCCTCGGATCGTGATCGTCGGCGCCGGCATGGCGGGGATCGCTGCGGCTCATGTCTTCCGGCAAGCCGGTTTCACCAACTTCATCATCCTGGAAAAGGGCTCCGACGTTGGTGGTGTTTGGCATTGGAACCGCTACCCCGGCCTGCGATGCGACGTGCCGTCTTACAGCTACCAATACGCGTTCGCACCCAAGCCCGACTGGAAGCACGTATGGGCCACGGGTGAAGAGATTCAGCGTTATCACCACGACCTCATCAAAGCGCTACAACTCGAATCGCATCTGAGGTTGGGCTGCGAAGTGACTTCGGCGGTGTTCGCCGACAACAGATGGAGCGTCTCGACCGCCGACGGCGACGAGATCGACGCGGACTTCGTCGTCGCCGCCACCGGTCTGCTCCATCACCCGTTCATCCCGGACATTCCCGGCCTTGACTCGTTCGCCGGGCCGGTAGTGCACACCGCGCGCTGGACTGACATCGATACCCATGGCAAACGGATTGCCGTCATCGGCACTGGATCGACTGGGGTGCAAGTCTTTTCCGCGCTGCAACCCGATGCTGGCCACATCACCCACTTCGCCCGTACGCCGCAGTGGGTGATGTGGATGCCGATGGGGCTGCGGCAGCCACGCGTGATCGGGCGGCTACTCCGATCGCTGCCCAAACAGGACAAGGCAGTGCGGCTATCGCAACTCGTTGGTTCCGACTACTTGGTCGACTTGGTCACCCGGCCAACCTGGCGACGACGGATGGCCCAGCGTTATGGGTGGATATGTTTACGTACGCTGGTGCGCGACAAGGATCTTCGTGCTCGCCTGACGCCCGACTACCAACCCTTCTGCAAACGGCAGGTGCTTTCCGGCGACTACTACCGGCGAATTTCCAAGCCGAACGCCGATTTCGTCAGCGAGCCGATCGCCGAGATCACTGAAACCGGCCTGCGCACGACCGATGGCGTCGACCACGAGCTGGACGCGATTGTGCTGGCCACCGGATTTCAAGCGCACAACTACATGCGCCCGATGACGCTGCGCGGACGGGACGGACTGTCCATCGATGACGCCTGGGCGAAAGGACCACGCGCCTGGGCAATGACCGCTATCCCGGGATTTCCCAACCTGTTTACCGTCCTCGGACCCAACTCGCCCAGCGGATCGATGTCACTGCAACACGTCGCCGAGTTGACCGCCAGCTACATCACCACATGGCTGCGGCGATTTCGCGACGGCGAGATCACATGCGTCGAAGTGACCGAGGAGGCCACCAGCCGGTTCGCCGACGACGTCGCCGAGGCGATGGGCCCGACGGTCTGGAACACCGGCTGCAACTCGTGGTACTTCGCCGACGACAACCACATCGATCTGTGGCCATTCGACCGCAAGCGGCTCACCCGCATGCTGGCCCAGCCGCACGACGACGACTACATCCTCGCCCCGTAGGCCGCAGCCACCTCCGCCGCCAACCGTGCGTTGGACAGCACCAAGGCGACGTTGGCGGCAATCGACGCGCCCGCCGTCTCGCGATGGAAGAAGTCGAGCAGGAACGGCGTAACGTCCTTGCCGCACATGCCCTTTGCTTCGGCGGCGGCCAGGGCGGCGGCCAGCACCCGGTCGTGTAACGCGCGGTCCATCTCCTCGCTCGGCGCGATGGGGTTCGCCAGCACCAGCCCGTATCCATCGAGGCCCAGTCGGCGTCTGGCCCGCAGCACGTCGGCCACCTCAGCCGGCGTTTCCACCCGCCAACCCACCGGGTGGCCGGAATCGGCGAGGTAGAAGCCGGGGAACCGGTCGGTGCGGTAGCCGATCACCCCGACACTCAGGGTCTCCAGCCGCTCCAGGGTGGCGGCCACGTCCAAAATCGACTTCACGCCCGCGCAGACGACGAGCATGCCGGTGCGGGAGAGCGTCGTGAGATCCGCAGATTCGTCCCAGCTGTCGCGCGCACCGCGGTGCACGCCGCCCAGCCCGCCGGTGGCGAACACCGTGATGCCCGCCGCGGACGCCAGATGTGCGGTCGAGGCGACCGTCGTCGCGCCGTCTCCACCCCGGGCCGCGAGCACCGCGACATCGCGCACGCTGACCTTGACCACCGAGTCGCCCTTCGCGATGCGAAGCAACGCCGCATCGTCCAGACCTATGTACGGCTCGCCACCGACGATCGCAATCGTGGCCGGCACCGCTCCGCCGGAACGGACGGCCTCCTCGATCTCGCGCGCGATGCGCAGGTTGTCCGGACGCGGCAGGCCGTGGCTGATGATCGTGCTCTCCAGCGCGACGACGGGCCGGCCCGCGTCCAACGCGTCCGAGACCTCGGGATGGATACGCACGTGGGTCTACGACTCCTCTGGAACCTCGATGACCTTGTATGTCGGGTCGAGCATTGCTATCTCGCGATTGCCGCTCTGGTTTGCTTTCCCAGTGACGCGCAACACCTGACCCGGCTCGATGTCGTCGCCGTGCCCGGGTCGGAACGTCACGCGGATCTCCCCGCTCTGGTCCCCGACCACGATCCAGCGAGACGTTTTTTGATTTTTCGTGACGTCCTCCACCTGGCTGACTCGGCCTTCGACGGTCGCACGGCGCACTGGGATCACGCTGTTCACCGGGATCACCGCCGCGGGCCGCTCCGGGTGTTCGTAGTCGTCCACGGTCCGGTTTTCGCTTCGCAAAATCCGGGCCTCGACCTTCTCGACCTCCTGCGCAATACGGGTTTCCATGAGATCCGGGAAGGCTTCGCGGATCCGAGACTGTACGTCGTACGGCACGATCGTGGCGGCGGCATCCGGAATCCGGCTGACAGCACGGGAGATCTTGTCCGCGGTCCGGTCATGCAGCAGCCGTCCCAGCACTGGCGCATAGGTTCTTCGTGGCAATAACACCGTCACGTTGGTGTGCGGATGCTCGTTTTGCGCCTTGACGACCAGCGCGTGCAGGGCCCGGATGATCTGTCGGTCCGGGCAATCCACTACCCGAAGCCGGGTGTCGAGATCGAAGCTGTCCCAGCGGTCTCGCAATCGCGCGGCATGGGTGGCGTCGACCATGAAATGCACCGCGATCAAGTCGTCGGCGCGCAGACCTCTTCCGTAGCGCAGCGCCTCGAGCACCGCGAGGTCAACCGAGTTGACCAAGACAAACACCCGATGGCGGGCATACTTCACCAACTCCGGGCGGTCGGTGCGGAAGGCCTCGAGGATCGCGGCCTCGGCGCGATACTCGCGGTTAAGCCGTATCAGCCCCATTACCAGCAACGGGAAGACGAGGACGACCAGCCAGGCTCCTTCGGTGAACTTGGCCACCGCGAAAATGCCGACCACGACCGTCGACAGGATCGCTGCCGACAGGTTGATCACCAACCTGTGCAGCCAGCCCGATTCACGGTGCGTGAGATGGTGTTTGGTCATTCCGTAACCAGCCATCGAGAAGCCGGTGAACACGCCGATCGCGTAGAACGGCACCAACGCGTTGACCGATCCCCCGGTAACCACCAGCAGGGCCACCGACAGCCCGGTCAGCGTGATGATGCCGTTGGAGAACACCAGGCGGTAACCGCGCGTCATGAGTTGACGGGGCAGGAAGCGGTCTTCTGCAACGAAACTGGCCAGCGCCGGAAACCCGTTGAAACTGGTATTGGCGCCGGTGTACAAGATCGCCGCGGTCGCTACTTGGACCAGAATGTACATACCGTTGCCGATGACCCCGTTGCCGAACACAGCCCGGGCCACCTGCGAGAGCACCGAGGGATATTCGTCGAGAAACGGTGCGGCGTGCGTGGCGTAGGTGAGATAGCCGACCCCGGCCAACAGGAAACCCAGGATGCACGCCATTGCGGTGAGGACCCGCCGCGCGTTGATGTTCTGCGGTTTGCGGAAGACAGTGACGGTGTTAGAGATGGCCTCTACCCCGGTCAGCGACGATCCGCCGTTGGCGAAAGCCCGCAGTATCACCAGAATCGTTGCGCCCATCACCAAACCGTTGCCGGAATGGACTGACACCGTTCCGTGCGGGTAGTCGGGACCGTATTGCGGTAGGCCCCAGAAGATATGGCGGACAACGCCGGTGACGATCATCAAGCCGACCATCACCACAAAGGAGTAGGTGGCAATCGCGAAGGGCAGGCCGGCTTCCTTCAATCCGCGCAGGTTCACATAGCAGATCAGGAGCACCACTGCGACCGTGATCTCCAGGCTGTAGGGCCCCAGCACGGGCAGCGCCGAGGCCACGGCCACCGTGCCCGCCGCCGACTGCACGGCCACCGTGACGACGTAATCGATCAACAGTGCCGCCGCAGCGACTTGCGCTACCCGGGGACCGAAGTTCTCCCGTGCCACGATGTACGAGCCGCCTGCTTTGGTATAAGCCATCACGACCTGCCGGTACGACGCGGCAACCAGCACCAGGATCAGCAGGATCACACCCATGATGGGAAGCAATAAGACAAACGCGGCCAATCCGGCCTGGGGTAGCAACTCGGTCAGGATCTGCTCTGGACCGTAAGCGGTCGATGAGATTGCATCGGGTGAAAGTGCACCCAGTGCAATGGGATTCGACAATCTCTCGGAAGACAGCTCTTCGGTGATCAGCGGCTTGCCGAGAAAGATTCGCTTACACAGGTCTGAAAAAGATAGCGGTACGTCTTGCTCACCTGGTGCAGTCACGACCACATTCCCTTTTCAGAGGTTCGGCGTCCCCCGAGAAGTCTAAGCCGCCTGGATACCGACTGGGTGCTAGTCGGCTTCGGCCGGCAACATTCCCGTCTCGTCGGCGGTTTCACGCCTCACCCGCTCGGCCAACGCGTCGGGGTCCACCCGCGCGATCCGCGACTCGACGTCGTAGGGCACGATGATCGCCGTCGCACCCTGGATTCGGCTGACAGCGCGGGCCATTTTGTCGGCGGTGCGGTCATGCAGCAGCCGGCCCAGCAGCGCCGAATACGTTCGACGCGGCAACAGCACCGTCACCTTGGTGTCGGGATGTTCCCTCTTCACCGCCAGGACCAGCTCCTGTGCGGCCCGGCTCAAATGGCGATCGGGGCAGTCGATCACCCGCAGCCTGGTGTCGTGCTCGAAGTGGCGCCAGCGCTCCTGCAATTGAGCAGCATGATCGGCGTCGACCACGAAGTGCACCGCGGTCAACTCGTCGGCGTGTAGCCCCTTGCCGTAGCGCAACGCCTCGACCTCGGCGAGGTCGACCGAGTCGACGAAAACGAAAACCCGCAGCCGGGCGTACATGGCCAACTCGGGACGCTCGGTGCGCGACATCTCCAGCACCGACGCCTCGGCGCTGTACTGCTGGTTGAGCCGTATCAAGCCATATACCAGGATGGGGAAGACAAGGACCACCAGCCAGGCCCCTTCGGTGAACTTGGCCACCACAAAGATCCCCACCACGATCGTCGACATGATGCCGGTAGACAGATTGACCAGCACCTTGCGTTGCCAGGCGCGCTCGCGGTGGGTGTAATGGTGTCGGCTCATGCCGAAGCCGGCCATCGCGAACGCGGTGAACACGCCGATCGCAAAGAACGGCACCAAAGCGTTGACCGAGGCGCGAGTCACCAGCAGCAGCGCCACGGCCAGCACGGTGAGCGTGATGATGCCGTTGGAGAACACCAACCGATGACCGCGTTTGGTCAGCGGCCGCGGCAGAAAACGGTCCTCGGCAACGAAACTCGCCAACGCGGGAAACCCGTTGAAGCCGGTGTTGGCGCCGGTGAACAAAATCGCCGCGCTCGACGCCTGGACCAAGAAATACAGCACATTGCCGATCGGCCCCTGGCCGAAAACCGCCCGGGCGATCTCCGAGAGCATCGACGGGTATTCATCCATATACGGTGTGGCATGGGTGACGAAGGCCAGCCAGGACACCCCGGCCAACAAGAACCCGAGGATTACAGCCATCAGGGTCAGCACCCGACGGGCGTTGTAGCCCTGCGGCGAACGAAAGACGTTGACCGTGTTGGAAATCGCCTCAACCCCAGTCAGCGACGTGCCGCCGTTGGCGAACGCGCGCAACACCACCAGCACCGTGGCCCCCATCACCAGCCCGCCGCCCTGATGGATTGGCACAGCTCCGACAATGTGCTCCGGGTTGTATCGCGGTAGGCCCCAGAAGAGTTCGCGAATGAGGCCGGTCACGATCGTCAGGGTGATCATGATGACGAAGGCG
>NZ_JBATXN010000495.1:0-7170 GCF_049673265.1 Mycobacterium sp.
TCTTCGCTGAGCTCGTGTTGTTTGACCAGACCGGCGGCTTGGGTGGCGACGGCCGACAAGACCTTGCGGTCGCGGGCGGTCAAGGCTCGTCCGGACAGCAGCAACCAGAATTCGTCATTGCCCGCGCTGACCGCGGTGTCAGCGGAATCGACCGTTGCGCATGGGTCTTTGCCGACCGCCGTGATCAGCTGTCGGTGACCGTCGACGTCACGCACCAGGCTGACGGTGCGTTGGGAGTAGGCCTCGCGTAAGCGCTCCAGCAATGCGTCGAGACTGCCGCCACGTAGTACCGAACCGGCGAACAGCGCCAATAATTCGGCCTCCTTAGCCGCCAGCCTGGCCTCACGAGCGCGGTTGGCCGTGGTGTCGACCAGCGCGGCGATGCCGATGGCGACCGCCAGCAGAACGACTTCGGTGACGAGGTGGCTGGGGTTGGCAATGACGAAGGTATTTCGGGGGTCGGTGAGGAAAAAGTCCAACAGCGCCATGGATAGCAGCCCCGATAACAGGGCAGGCGCCACCCCGCCGAACAGTGCGACGCCAATCACTCCGACGACGAACACGGCGGTCTTGCCGCCGACATCCAGCAGCGGGTCCAACCAGGCCGCGGTGATTGCGTACATGATCCACGGCACGGTGAGGGCGGCGAGCCACGATGCGAGTCGACGACCCCGCGGGGAGATTGACGCGAATGAAAACCCCGGGTGGATCTGGTCATGGGTGACCATGTGGACGTCGATCTTGCCCGAGTTCTTGATGGTGGCCGCGCCGATTCCCTCAGTGAGAATGCTCGCCCAACGAGACCGCCGCGAGGTGCCCAACACCAGCTGGGTGGCGTTCGTCTCTCGGGCGAATTCCAGCAGCGCCGCCGACACGTCATCGCCGACCACGGTGTGCACGGTTGCGCCCAGGCTGGTGGCGAGGTCACGTACTTTGGTCGCTTGCAGCGCGGAGATTCCCGAAAGCCCGTCGCCGCGGACCACGTGCACCACCATCAATTGCGCGCTCGACTTCGATGCGATGCGAGAAGCGCGGCGCACCAACGTTTCTGATTCCAGGCCGCCGGTCACAGCGACCACTACCCGTTCGCGGGTTTCCCAGCTGTCGGTAATCCTTTTCTCGGCACGGTAAGTCGCCAACGCCGCATCGACCTGATCGGCAAGCCACAGCAACGCGAGTTCGCGCAGCGCGGTCAGGTTGCCCGGCCGGAAATAGTTGGACAACGCCGCGTCGACCCGCTCAGGCGGGTAGACATTCCCGTGAGCAAGCCTGCGCCGCAACGCTTCTGGTGTGATGTCGACCAACTCGATCTGAGCTGCTTTTCGGACGATATCGTCGGGCACCGTTTCACGCTGCTCGACGCCGGTGATCGAGGCGACGACGTCGTTGAGGCTTTCCAGATGCTGAATGTTGAGCGTGGAGATCACGGTGATTCCCGCGTCAAGCAGCGTTTCGATGTCCTGCCAGCGTTTTGAGTTGGCGCTGCCGGGGATATTGCTGTGCGCGTATTCGTCGACCAGCGCTACCGTCGGATGGCGCCGCAACACCGCCTCGACATCGAGTTCCGAAAACTCGGTTCCGCGATAGGTTAGCTGGCGCGGCGCAATGACCTCGATGCCGTCCAGGAGTTCGGCAACCTTCTTGCGGCCATGGGTTTCCACCACCGCCGCGACAACGTCGGTGCCTCGGCTCAACCTGCGATGCGCCTCGCCGAGCATCGCGCAGGTCTTACCGACGCCGGGTGCCGCGCCGAGGTAGATGCGCAAGTCGCCTCGCCGGCGCGGTGGCGCGTGTTCGGCGGTTGCTGGCTCCGCAGCCGACGCATCGGAAGTCACACGGATATCATCTATCGGAAAGATCAAGACTTCACGCGTACTAAGTATTTGAAGACTTCACTGGGTAGTTGCGGTCCAACTCGAGGTTGAGTTGCACCACGTTGACCACCGGCTCGCCAACGAAGCCGAGCAGCCGGCCGTGCTGGTTGTGGCTAACCGCGTCGTGCACCTGGCCAGCGCTGATCCGGCGCGCGTGAGCTACCCGGGCCACCTGGATTGCGGCGTATTCCGGCGAGATGTCGGGATCGAGACCGCTGGCGCTGGCGGTGACGGCGTCGGCAGGCACCGCGGGGTGATCAGACGCTGCGCCACGAATCGGAACGATCTGACCGACCGAGTAGTCCTGACCGTAGGAAGCGCAATCCACCCGGACACCCTCGTAGAGTTGCTGAAACACCGGCGTCGGTGCGCTGCTGGGCTTTGCGCAAGGTTCATTCACGCTGACCACCCGGGTCGGATGGATCACCTTTCCGGCCGAATCCCGCGGCCCGATCACCGACAGCACCGCGCCCACCCCGCCACCGGTGCAGAACGGGCGTGAGCCGTCGACCTTCTCGAGCTTTCCGATCGCGAAACTGCGCGCGCACACCTGGGTTAGCAGACTGGGTTTGAATCCGGCCGTCGATGGATCCGCACCCGGAGCCAGCTTGGCCGGATCAGCTGGTGTGTCGACGATGCTCTCCGGGCCCAAGTTGGTGGCTCCTGATGCCATGGGGTCGTAGCCCGTCCCTGCAGCCGAGGGCCTGCTCTGAAAGTACTGCGGCAGTGGGTTGCCGTCTTTGTCGGTGAACGACTGGCCAATCAGCTTGCTGGCGACCGGCTTTCCGGACACTTTGACTATCGAGCCCTCCGCCTTGGCATGCAGCCCGGGAAGTAGCCCGACTCCCCAGACGGCCAACGGGTAGACGAAGCCGGTGATCACCGTCAGCACAAGCAGCGCGCGCAGCGCCGCCCAGTGCTGGCGAATCAGGTTAGTCAAGTTCATGTCAGCTCATCCCGGGGATAAATTGCACCAGCAGGTCGATCAGTTTGATACCGATGAACGGGGCGACGATGCCGCCGAGCCCGTAAAGGTACAGGTTGCGGCTCAACAGTTTTGACGCGCTACTTGGTGTGTACTGCACACCGCGCAGCGCCAGCGGAATCAGCGCGACAATGATCAGCGCGTTGAAGATCACCGCGGAAAGAATCGCCGACTGCGGGCTGTGCAGCCGCATCACGTTGATCGCGTCCAGTCCGGGAAACAGCGCCACGAACATCGCCGGAATGATCGCGAAATATTTGGCGATGTCGTTGGCGATCGAGAACGTGCTCAACGCGCCGCGCGTAATCAACAGCTGCTTACCGATTTCCACGATCTCGATGAGCTTGGTGGGGTCGGAGTCCAGATCCACCATGTTGCCGGCCTCTTTGGCCGCGCTGGTGCCGCTGTTCATCGCCACCCCCACGTCGGCTTGAGCCAACGCGGGCGCGTCGTTCGTGCCGTCACCGGTCATCGCGACCAGCCGGCCCCCCTGCTGCTCGCGCTTGATCAGCATCATCTTGTCTTCGGGTGTGGCTTCGGCGAGGAAGTCGTCGACCCCGGCCTCGTCGGCGATGGCCCTGGCGGTCAGCGGATTGTCACCGGTGATCATCACCGTGCGAATGCCCATCTTGCGCATCTCGTCGAAACGCGCACGCATGCCGTGCTTAACCACGTCCTTGAGGTGGATGACGCCCAACACGTCGGCTTTCTTGCTACCGCCGTCGTCGCTGACCACGCCGACCACCAGCGGAGTACCGCCGGCGGCCGAGATGCCATCGACGATGTCGCCAAGCATCTCGGGAATGACGCCGCCCTGATCGCGGACCCACTTGGCGACCGAGCTGGCCGCGCCCTTGCGCAGCTGTCGTCCATCGAGGTCGACTCCCGACATCCGGGTCGTCGCGGTGAACTCGACCCAGTGGACGTGGCTGAGTTCACCGGGGGAGCGCTGCCTAAGCCCGTAGGCCTCTTTCGCGTAGACGACGATGGAGCGGCCCTCCGGGGTTTCGTCGGCCAGGCTGGACAGCTGCGCGGCATCGGCCAGCTGTTCGGATGTGACGCCGGTGACCGGGATGAACTCCGACGCCTCCCGGTTGCCCAGCGTGATCGTGCCGGTCTTGTCCAGCAGCAACGTATTGACGTCGCCGGCGGCCTCGACCGCGCGGCCCGACATCGCCAGCACGTTGCGCTGGACCAGCCGGTCCATTCCGGCGATACCGATCGCCGACAACAGCGCGCCGATGGTAGTGGGGATCAGGCAGACCAGCAGCGCCACCAGTACAACGCCCGAGACGCCGTTGTTGGTGAGGGCGGAGGTGTCGTGCACGCCCGGGTTGCTGATCTTGGAATAGATCGCCAGCGGCTGCAGCGTCGCCACCGCGAACAGGAAGATGATGGTCAGCGCGGCAAGCAGAATATTCAGCGCGATCTCGTTCGGTGTCTTCTGCCGGTTGGCTCCCTCGACAAGTGCGATCATCCGGTCGATGAAGCTCTTGCCGGGCTCCTGGGTGATCTTGATGATGATGCGGTCCGAGAGCACGGTGGTGCCGCCCGTCACCGCGGAGCGGTCGCCGCCGGATTCCCGGATCACCGGCGCCGATTCGCCGGTGATGGCCGATTCATTAACCGACGCAATACCTTCCACGATCTCGCCATCGCCCGGGATGATTTCACCGGCCTCCACGACGACAATGTCGCCCTTTTGCAGTTCGGGGGCCCGGACGTCCTCCTCGGTGCCGGGGGTGTCCGGCGACCAGCCGTGTAACCGGCGCGCGATGGTGTCCGCCTTTGATTTGCGCAAGGTGTCTGCCTGAGCTTTGCCCCGTCCTTCAGCGACAGCCTCAGCGAGGTTGCCGAAAAGCACTGTCAGCCAAAGCCAGAACACGATCAGCCAGCCGAACACCGATGGCTCGCGGACGGTCAGCACCGTCGACCAGACGGCGCCGATCTCGACGATGAACATCACCGGATTGCGCCACAGGGTGCGCGGATCGAACTTGCGCAACGCGTCTGGCAGAGATTTGGCCAGCAGCGCCGGGTCGAGCAGTCCGCCCGCGACCCGCCCGTCCGGCGCTAGGCCGCCGTGGTGGTGGTGCGATGGATGCGTGGAACTGGCTTTCGAGATGGTCGACGTTGGCATTTCAGTGAATTCCTTCAGCAAGGGGACCGAGCGCCAGCGCCGGCAGGAAGGTCAGGGCACACAAAATCACCGTCACAGCCGCGACGAGGCCAACGAACTGCGGCCGATGGGTGGGCAGGGTGCCCGGGGACTCCGGCGTATGACCTTGGCGGGCCAGCGATCCGGCCAGCGCGAGCACCAGGATCATCGGCAGGAATCGAGCGATGACCATCGCCAGGCCCAGCGCGGTGTTGTACCAGGTGGTGTTCACCGACAGACCGGCAAAAGCCGAGCCGTTGTTGTTGGCCGCGGAGGTGAACGCATAGAGCACTTCCGACAGGCCGTGCTGTCCGGTGTTGGCCATGCTCGCCCGCGGGCCCGGTAACCCCATCGCGATGCCGGTGCCGATCAGCACCAGCAACTCCGTCACCGGGAAATAGCTTGCCGCGAGCTTCATCTCGCGAGGCCTGATCTTCTTGCCGAGGTATTCCGGTGTGCGGCCGACCATCAGCCCGGCAATGAACACCGTGATGACGGCCATGATGAGCATGCCGTAGAGGCCAGAGCCAACGCCACCGGGCGCGACTTCACCGATCTGCATATTGAACAACTCGATCAGGCCGCCGAGGCTGGTGTAGGAGTCGTGCGCAGAGTCGACGGCGCCGGTGGACGTCAGCGTGGTCGCGTCGGCGAAAACAGCGGAGTTGGCGATGCCGAAACGCTGCTCGATCCCCTCCATGGCCGCGCCGGCTGCCGTGGGAACGGTGCCGTGGTGGCCGAGCTGAAACATCCCGATGAAGGCGAGGCTCGACGCCGCGAGAACACCCATGACGGCGGCGATCGCGTAGCCCTGCTTCTTGCTCTCGACCATGCGGCCGAAGGTGCGTGGCAGCGAGAAGCTGATGGCCAGCAGCAGAAAGATCTCGACAAAGTTGGTCAACCTGTTGGGATTCTCGAACGGGTGAGCGGAGTTGGCGTTGAAGAAGCCACCACCGTTGGTGCCGAGCTCCTTGATCGCTTCCTGACTCGCGACCGGCCCGCCGGTGATGGTCTGCTGCGCGCCGCTCAGCGTGGTCACGACCTGGTCGTGCAGGTGGAAGTTTTGAATCGCCCCGCCGGCGAGTAGCACGATCGCACCGATGAACGCGATCGGCAGCAAGATACGCAGCGTGCCCCGGACCAGATCCACCCAGAAGTTACCGATTTCGACGGTCTTGACCCGGGCGAAGCCGCGAACCAGGGCGATCGCGACCGCCATGCCCACCGCGGAGGAGACGAAGTTCTGCACCGCAAGCCCGGCCATCTGCACCAAGTGGCCCTGGGTCGACTCGCCCGAGTACGCCTGCCAGTTGGTGTTCGTGACGAAGCTGATCGCGGTGTTCCAGGCCAGCGCGGGCGTCATCGGGGTCGCCGGGTTGTGCAGGTGCAGCGGCAACTTGTCCTGCAAGAGCTGGAAGAAGAACAAGAACAGCACGCTGACCGCCGAAAATGCCAGGACGCTACGGGCGTAGGCGTACCACGGTTGTTCGGCTTTGGGGTCGGCGCCGATGGCGCGGTAGATCACCTTCTCGATTCGCCAGTCCCGCGGCGACGTGTAAACGCGGTACATGTAGTCGCCCAGCGGTACATGTACCGCCACCAATGCCAGCACGAGCAAGGCGAGGAATGCGACCCCCGCGGTAGATGTGCTCACCTAAAACCTCTCCGGGAAGAACAAGGCCGCGACTAGGTAGACCGCCAACACTGCCGACAGCGCGAGGCCGACGATGTTGTCGTAGCTCATGCGCGCCACTCCTCAGCATCGCTACGCTCTGCATCGTCGTAGGCGCGGCTCATAACTTTTCGACCAGCTTTTGCACATAGCCGAGGACGGCGAAGACTGCCACCGTCAGAAGGACGTAGGCAACCACCGACATAATTTCTCCGTTCGTCACACCGGTCAGCTCGATGGTCGATCGAGTCGTAGGTCCGGCATGCAATTTAGACCTTCGCGGTGAAGATCTGGAATGAAGCTATGCTTCGCCGCTGAGTAAAGCTCCACCCCTAACGCTATCTTTACGGTAGGCCTACCTCTCTGAGTTTGCTACAAGGCTGATCGTCCTAGCATGCAACGCGCGTGGCCTTTGCTGTAGCCAGTGTGATCCGCTACTCAACGATGGGCAAGCACACCCGGAAAGTGGTTTTGCCTTCAC
>NZ_JBATXN010000496.1:0-5055 GCF_049673265.1 Mycobacterium sp.
ACCCTGGGCCGCGCGTTGACCGGGCGACGCGCGATGGCATGACGGGCGCCAACGCAATCACATGGGTAACTCCGTTAACGGCAACCGACCATGAGTCTTTTTCGCAATGCGATGCGCCGGTGATATCACCGGCCTGACAATCCGGTCGTGATATCGCATGTGGTCACAAACCGAAAGAAGCATCTCACCTTACTGAGTGACGCCAGAGGCTGGTGTGACGGAATCGGGCGCCCGCCACCCGGCTAGGCCCATCGCTGTCAGCTGGTCACGATCGCCATGTCGTCGCTGGTATCCCAAGCCTGTTTGAAGGTGGCCATGGAAACCTGCTCGTCGCGGCCGGCCCTGCGGCCGCTGTCGTTGACGTGCACAACACCTGCGTCCGTGTCGATCCCGGTGACCACCACGAAGTGATCTTCCTCGGTGCGGTCGCCCGACTCGTTCCAGAGGATTTGGTCGTTAACTCCGACGATCACCTTGTCGCCTTGATCCAGATCACGCTCCACGGCGCCAACATTGGTATCGACATCGGAGGCCTGGATGCCATAATGCGCCAATAGCACCGGCAGGTCCCTGTTGCTCGTATCCTGCGACGGACGGTAGATCGATCCGGAGTGCTTGACGCTGGGGGTGTTTCCGGCCGTGTCGTCGATCTGCTGCTCGGTCGGCTCGTTGCCGGTGATCTGGCCGACCACATCGGCAACGGCCATCTCCCCGCAGTCGGAATCCTGTTGTTGTTCGCGCCAATAGGGCGCGGCGGCGCCTGGGTCGCCGTGCATCGCGACCTGCGGGTTGGCCTGGTGGTTGGCCTGGTGGTCGGTCAATAGAGAGGACGCGCCCGCGTCGGCGTACGCGCCGCCGGCGAATGTGATCGCGCAAGCGGCGACGGCCGCGCTCAACAGAACCGCGCGGCCGGCTGGGGCGACTTTGGTGCGTGAGGTGCTGGTCATTGTGCGTCCAATCCTCGTGCCCCCACACAGCGCGGTGCTGTTCAGAAAAGGCTGAGGGACGTTGCTATGTGGATCATTAGAGCCACCTATCGCGCGGGTAGGTAATTCTCAGCGAACCGCCAGGCGCTCGCGACGCAGCAAGTCCACCTCGGGTAATTCCAGCGGCGCCAGCTCACCCACCACCTTGCTCAGCAGCAGGTCGGCGAGCTCCGGATTGCGGGCCAAGCAAGGCCCGTGCATGTAGGTGGCGACCACGCTGCCCTGCACCGCGCCGTCGAACCCGTCGCCGGCGCGGTTGCCCGCACCCTTTTTCACGACGCCCAGCGGCGACGCCGCATCACCGAGCACGGTTCCGCCGCGGTGGTTTTCGAAACCGGTCAACGGCTGCGTCAACCCGGTCAGCAGCGGCGTGCTGACCACCTCGCCGATGGTGCGAGCGGTCTGCGGCGAGGTGGTGGCATCGAGCAGGCCCACCCCGTCTACCCGTTCACCCGACGACGTTTCATACCAGTGGCCGAGCACCTGGATGGCCGCGCAGATCGCCAACACCGGCGCGCCGCGTGCCGCGGCGCGCTGCAATCCCGGGTGGCGGATCAGATGCTTGGTTGCCAGCCGCTGCGCGTAGTCCTCGGCACCGCCCAACGTGTAGAGGTCGAGGCTGTCGGGCACCACGTCGGCCAGCGTGATCTCGACGATCTCGGCGGCGATGCCGCGCAGCCGCAGCCGTTGACGCAACACCGCCGCATTTCCGCCGTCGCCGTAGGTGCCCATCACGTCGGGCAGCACCAGCCCGATCCGAATGGTCATCTGATCCGCCGCTGCAACTGCAGGAACGCCGTGTAGTTGGCGACGACCTCGACGCGACCGGGTGGGCACGACGCGATGGCAGCCATCGTGTCGTGCACCAAGGTGTGTTCGACGTCGGCGTACCCCAATCGCACCGCCAGATCGGTGCCGCGTTCACCCGCGGCTACAACTTTCGTGCTTTCGAAATGCTCGAAGCGCACGTCCCACAGCCAGGACAAATCTTCGCCGTCGGGCACTTGCCCGTTGACCGTGATCACCACCCCGGCCGCGTCCTTGTCCACCATCGACAGGGCTTCCTGCCAGCCGGCGGGATTCTTGGCCAACAACATCCGCACGGTGTGCGCGCCGACGCGAATCGTGCGATAACGCCCGGCGACCTCGTCGACCCCGGCCACCGCTGCCACCGCGGCCGCCGGGTCGGCGCCCAGCGCGACGGCGGCCGCCACCGCCTGGGCGGCGTTGCCCCGATTTACCGCGCCCGGCAGCGCCAACTGCATCGGCAGGGCCAGCCCGTCGGGCCCGTAGAGCCGTTCGTCGTCGAACCACCACTGCGGGCTGGGCCGCTTGAAGTCGGCCCCGGTGGAATACCAGTGGCCTCGATCGCGGACGATCACCTCGCCGCTGCGCGGGCAGCTGACCGAATCGGCCGCCCAGCTGCCGCCCGCGGCCACCCACACCACGTTGGCGCTGTCGTAGGCGGCCGAGGTCATCAGCACGTCATCGCAGTTGGCGACGACGACTGCCTGGGGGTGGCTGGCCAGCCCCGCCCGCAGCCTGCGTTCGATCACATTGATCTCGCCGACCCGGTCCAGCTGGTCGCGGGACAGGTTGAGCAGGACAATAACGGCAGCGCCGGCGGCATCTAAGACATGCGGCACGTGCATCTCGTCGACCTCGAGGACCGCCAACGCGGCGTCGCGGTCGGCGGCGAGCGCCGCCACCAGCCCGGCGTCCATGTTGGCGCCTTCGGCGTTGGTGGCCACCGATCCCAGCGTGCCCAACGCCGCCGCGGTCATCCGGGTCGTCGTTGACTTGCCGTTGGTCCCGGTGACGACGACGCTGCGCCGGCCGGCGCCGAGCTGACGCAGGATCGACCGGTCCAGCGTCATGGCAACCAGGCCGCCGATCATTGCGCCCGCCCCTCGGCCGGTCACCCGGGATGCCCATCGCGCGCCGGCTCCGGCGGCCAGGGCCAGGCGTCCTCGGGTGGTGATCACCCGGGTGAGTTTAAGGGCGATCGCCAGCTCGGCGCTTTCCCGAGCGCAGCGGGTCGACCTCATGAAGCAAAGGGCGCGACACGGCGCGCAGCGACCCGGCGATGTCGGCTCGACGTGCCATCCTCCAGTTATGCAGACCGTTTGGGGTCGGCCAGCCACGGCACCCGACGAGGGCTGGGCCGTCATCGACGTCGAAACCTCCGGCTTCAGACCTGGCAGCGCCCGGGTTATCAGCCTCGCAGTGCTGGCCCTCGACGCCAACGGCCAAGTCGAGCAATCGGTGGTCAGCCTGCTCAACCCGGGCGTCGATCCCGGCCCGACCCACGTGCACGGCCTGACCGCCGCGATGCTCGAGGACCAGCCGCAGTTCGCCGACATCGTCGGCGATGTGGCCGAGTTGCTGCGCGGCCGCACCCTGGTCGCGCACAACGTCGCGTTCGACTACGCCTTCCTCACCGCGGAGGCGGAGTTGGCCGATGTTGAACTGCCGATCGACTCCGTCATGTGCACGCTGGAGTTGGCGCGACGGCTGGAACTGGGCATCGACAACCTGCGGTTGGAGACCCTGGCCGCGCACTGGGGAGTGACCCAACGGCGCCCGCACGATGCCTTCGACGACGCCGTCGTGCTGACCAACGTGCTGGCGGCCGCGCTGGAGCGGGCCCGCGACCGCGGCGTCTGGCTACCGGTACGTCCGATCACCCGCCGGCGTTGGCCCAGCGGCCGAGTCACCCACGAGGAGCTGCGCCCGCTGAAGATGCTGGCATCCCGGATGCCATGCCCGTACCTGAACCCGGGCCCCTACGTCCGCGGCAGGCCGCTGGTGCAGGGCATGCGGGTTGCATTGGCGGCCGAGGTCCAGCGGACACACGAAGAGCTGGTCGAGCGGATCCTGCACGCCGGATTGGCTTACGCCGACGCCGTCGACCGGGAAACCTCGCTGGTGATCTGCAACGAATCCCGTCCCGCGCACGGCAAGGGCTACCAGGCCCGCGAGTTGGGCGTGCCCGTGGTTTCCGACGCCAAGTTCATGAACTGCGTTGGGACGGTGGCCAGTGGCACAGGTGTCGAGGACTTCATCGACGCAGCGCGCGCCGGCGAGCAGTTCGCTTTGTTCTGATTGCCCGGCTCCTCCTCACGCCGCTGCGCGGCGCGCATCGTCGCCGCGCGGTTCTGACGACTCAATTCCGTGCGGCCCGGTTGACCGCTGAGACGACGGCGCGCAGCGACGCGGTGGTGATCGACGGCGCGATCCCCACGCCCCACACGGTTTTGCCGGAGACCGAAGCCTCCACGTAGGCCGCCGCCTGAGCGTCATCGCCGGCGCTCATCGCGTGCTCGGAGTAATCCAGAACGGCCACGTCAAACCCGACGGTGCCCAGCGCGTCGACGAAAGCCGCAAGCGGCCCGTTGCCCAAACCGCTGATCTCGGCCTCCACGCCGTCGATCTTGACGGTGGCGGCGATCCGGGTGATGCCGCTGTCTTCCTCGGATGCGTCGACCCGCTGTTTCACCCGCTCCAGCGGTCGCACCGGCGCCAAGTACTCCTCGGCAAACGCATCCCACATCGCTTTGGGACTGACCTCGCCGCCTTCTCCCTCACTGATTTTCTGAATAACTTGGGAGAACTCGATCTGTAGCCGGCGCGGCAACGCCAGGCCGTGATCGGCCTTCATGATGTAGGCCACCCCGCCCTTGCCGGACTGCGAATTGACCCGGATCACCGCTTCGTAGGTGCGCCCGACGTCACGCGGATCGATCGGCAGATACGGCACCTGCCAGAGCATGTCGTCGACATCGGAATCGGCAGCATCGGCGTCGAGCTTCATCTGATCCAAGCCCTTGTTGATGGCGTCTTGGTGGCTGCCGGAGAACGCTGTATAGACCAGATCGCCGCCGTACGGGTGACGTTCGGGCACCGGCAACTGATTGCAGTACTCGACCGTGTGGCGAATCTCGTCGATGTTGGAGAAGTCGATCTGCGGGTCGACACCGCGGGAGAACAGGTTCAGGCCCAGCGTCACCAAGCAGACATTCCCGGTCCGCTCGCCATTGCCGAACAGGCAGCCCTCGATCCGGTCCGC
>NZ_JBATXN010000497.1:0-3732 GCF_049673265.1 Mycobacterium sp.
CTGGACCGGTGAATACCGATGTGCTGGATGTGGACACCGCGCGTCGCCGTATCGTCGATTTGACCGAGTCAGTTCGCGCGTTTTGCTTTCCGCGGGGCGACGGGCTCTGCAACGTCTTCGTCCCGCATGCGACGGCGGGGGTGGCGATCATCGAAACCGGCGCCGGTTCCGACGACGACCTCGTCGAAACCCTGGAACGGTTGCTGCCGCGCGACGACCGCTACAAGCATGCGCACGGGTCGCAGGGCCACGGTGCCGATCATGTGTTGCCCGCCATTGTTGCGCCCTCGATCACCGTGCCGGTGCAAGGCGGCGAACTGATGCTGGGCACCTGGCAAAGCGTGGTTTTGGTCGACCTGAACCGGGACAATCCGCGGCGCTCGGTGCGGTTGAGTTTTCTCAACGGCTGAGACGGCAGCAAGCGGCGGTCCGGGTGGCCGGGCCGGTACTGTAGTGCGGTCGAAATTGGCTGCTAAAAGGAAAGCGGAGAAGTGCAGACACACGAGATCAGGAAGAGGTTCCTCGATCATTTCGTGAAAGCGGGTCACACCGAGGTGCCAAGCGCCTCGGTTATCCTCGACGACCCCAACCTGCTGTTCGTCAACGCCGGGATGGTGCAGTTTGTGCCGTTTTTCCTCGGACAGCGCACGCCGCCGCACCCGACGGCCACCAGCATCCAGAAATGCATTCGCACACCAGACATCGACGAAGTCGGGATCACCACCCGGCACAACACGTTTTTCCAGATGGCCGGCAATTTCTCGTTCGGCGACTATTTCAAGCGAGGGGCCATCGAGTTGGCCTGGAGCCTGCTGACCAACTCCGTTGCCGAGGGCGGCTACGGATTTGATCGCGAAAAACTTTGGGCCACAGTCTATCTGGATGATGACGAAGCGGCGACGCTGTGGGAGGAAATTGCGGACCTGCCCGCTGAGCGGATCCAGCGCCGCGGCATGGCCGACAACTACTGGTCGATGGGCATTCCCGGACCGTGTGGCCCGTCGTCGGAGATTTACTACGACCGCGGACCGGAATACGGTCCCGAGGGCGGCCCGCTGGCCAGCGAAGAGCGCTACATCGAGATCTGGAATCTCGTGTTCATGCAAAACGAGCGCGGTGAAGGCACCACTAAAGACGACTACCAGATCCTGGGGCCGTTGCCGCGCAAGAACATTGACACCGGGATGGGCGTCGAGCGGGTTGCGGTGCTGCTGCAGGGCGTGCACAACGTCTACGAGACCGATCTGCTGCGCCCGGTCATCGACGTGGTGGCCGCCCGCGCGCCGCGCCCCTACGACGTAGGCAACCACGACGATGATGTCCGCTATCGCATCATCGCCGACCACAGCCGCACCGCGGCGATCCTGATCGGCGACGGCGTCAGTCCCGGCAATGACGGCCGCGGCTATGTGCTGCGCCGCCTGCTGCGCCGGGTGATCCGGTCGGCCAAACTGCTGGGCATCGAGGGTCCGATCGTCGGCGACCTGATGGTCACCGTGCGTGACGCGATGGGGCCCTCGTATCCCGAACTGGTGGCCGATTTCGACCGGATCAGGCGCATCGCGGTAGCCGAGGAGACCGCGTTCAACCGCACCCTGCAGTCCGGATCGCGGCTGTTCGACGAGGTGGCCGGTGCCACCAAGGCATCCGGCGCCGACGTGCTGTCCGGATCGGATGCATTCACCCTGCACGACACCTACGGTTTTCCGATCGAGCTCACCCTGGAGATGGCCGCCGAGGCCGGCCTGCACGTCGATGAAGTGGCTTTTAGGGAATTGATGGCCGAGCAGCGCTCGCGTGCCAAGGCCGACGCCGCCGCGCGCAAACACGCGCACGCCGACTTGTCGGCCTACCGCGAATTGGTTGACGCCGGGCCCACCGAGTTCACCGGGTTCGATGAGTTGACGTCGCAGGCTCGGATCCTGGGCATCTTCGTCGACGGCAAGCGAGTACCGGTGGTGGCGCACGGCTTAGAAGGTGGCGCAGGCGCCGACCGGGTCGAGCTCGTGTTGGACCGCACACCGCTCTACGCCGAGTCGGGCGGACAAGTCGCCGACGTCGGCAGTATCACCGGCACCGGCGCCAGCGAAAGCGCCCGGGCCGCGGTTACCGACGTGCAGAAGATCGGCAAAACCTTGTGGGTGCACCGGGTCAACGTGGAGTCGGGGGAGTTCGTCGAGGGCGATGTCGTCACCGCGGCGGTGGAGCCGGGCTGGCGCAAAGGCGCGACCCAAGGCCACTCGGGCACCCATATGGTGCATGCAGCGCTACGACAAGTGTTGGGGCCCAACGCTGTTCAGGCTGGCTCGCTGAACCGTCCGGGCTATTTGCGATTCGACTTCAACTGGCAGGGTCCGTTAACGGACACCCAGAGCTCACAAATCCAAGAGGTAGCCAACCAGGCCGTGCAAGCCGACTTCGAGGTGCACACCTTCAACGAACAGCTCGACAAGGCCAAGGCGATGGGAGCGTTGGCGCTGTTCGGGGAGAGCTACCCCGACCAGGTGCGGGTGGTAGAGATCGGCGGTCCGTTCTCACTAGAGCTCTGCGGCGGCACGCACGTGCACAACTCAGCCCAGATCGGCCCGGTGACCATCCTCGGCGAATCATCGGTGGGCTCCGGCGTGCGTCGGGTCGAAGCCTACGTCGGGCTGGAGTCGTTTCGGCACCTGGCCAAGGAGCGCGCCGTGATGGCCGGGCTGGCGTCGTCGCTCAAGGTGCCCTCCGAAGAGGTGCCCGCCCGGGTGGCGAACCTGGTCGATCGGCTGAAGGCCGCGGAAAAAGAACTCGAACGCACCCGGCTGGCGACGGCGCGGTCCGCCGCGGTCAATGCCGCTACCGGGGCGCAGCGCATCGGTAACGTCAAGTTGGTGGCGCAGCGCATGTCGGGCGGGATGACCGCAGCCGATCTGCGCTCGCTGGTCGGCGACATCCGCGGCAAGCTGGGCAGCGACCCGGCGGTGGTCGCGTTGATCGCCGAGGGTGAAGGCGGCAGCGTGCCATACGCGGTCGCGGCCAACCCGGCCGCGCAGGACCTGGGCATCCGAGCGAACGACTTGGTCAAGCAACTCGCCGGAGCCGTCAACGGTCGGGGCGGCGGCAAGGCCGACCTGGCGCAAGGCTCGGGCAAGGACGCATCGGGTATCGACGCTGCGCTCGACGCGGTGCGAGCGGAGATAGCGCGGGTCGGCTGAGTGGACTCTGCACACCGCCTCCCGGATCGGCCCGCCGCGGACGATCCGGGACGCGGGCGGCGGCTCGGCATCGATGTCGGCAGCGTGCGCATCGGCGTCGCCTGCAGCGATCCGGACGGCATCCTGGCCACGCCGGTGGAAACGGTCCGCCGCGACCGGTCCGGTAAGCATCTGCGACGGCTGGTCGAGTTGGTCGCCGAGCTGCAGGCGGTCGAAGTGGTTGTCGGGTTGCCGCGAACGCTGGCCGATCGCACTGGCCCGTCGGCCCGCGACGCGATCGGGTTGGCCGGCGAGCTGACCTCGCGGATTGCGCCGATTCCGGTGCGGCTGGCCGACGAGCGGCTGACTACCGTCAGCGCCCAGCGATCGCTGCGCCAGGCGGGGGTGCGGGCCAAAGGCCAGCGTAGGGTCATCGACCAGGCGGCCGCGGCGGCGATCCTGCAGGGTTGGCTCGACGAACGCCGTGCCATGTTGCCCGGGGAGGTCAACGGTGTCTGAGGGCCGGGAGCGTGCGCGGCCGCGTCGCGATCGCCAGCGC
>NZ_JBATXN010000498.1:0-2010 GCF_049673265.1 Mycobacterium sp.
TGGAGCCGATGACGGGAATCGAACCCGCGTATTCAGCTTGGGAAGCTGATGTTCTGCCATTGAACTACATCGGCGCGGTTGCTTGGGAAGGCTAGCACTCGTCGTTGCATCGTTCACCAACATCGCGAGCGGATACGCTCGTCGCGTGCTGCTCTCCGATCGTGACCTCAGGGCCGAAATCGCCGCCGGCCGGTTGGGCATTGACCCGTTCGACGACGCCTTGGTTCAGCCGTCCAGTGTGGACGTCCGCCTCGACAGTTTGTTCCGGGTGTTCAACAACACCCGCTACACCCACATCGATCCCGCCAAGCAACAAGACGAGTTGACCAGTCTGGTGGAGCCGGTCAACGGCGAACCGTTCGTGCTGCACCCCGGCGAGTTCGTGCTCGGCTCGACGCTGGAACTGTGCACGCTGCCCGAAGATTTGGCGGGCCGGCTGGAGGGCAAATCGTCGCTGGGGCGCCTGGGGTTGCTCACCCACTCGACCGCCGGCTTCATCGATCCCGGCTTCAGCGGTCACATCACACTGGAGCTCTCCAACGTCGCCAACTTGCCCATCACGCTCTGGCCGGGGATGAAGATCGGTCAGCTGTGCATCCTGCGGTTGACCAGCCCGGCCGAGCATCCTTACGGCAGCGCGCGGGCAGGGTCGAAGTATCAGGGCCAACGCGGACCGACACCGTCGCGCTCGTACCAAAATTTCATAAGGTCCACTTAGCTTCGGCTGTAACGCAGCACAGCCTCGACGGCGATCATCCATTCATAACGCCAGCGCGGTGTTCACCTCCGTCCAGAACAGTGACGCGCCAGCGAAAGATCTGGAGGAGCGCGGTGGACATCGTTCTCGGGGTGTCGATGGCCCCCACAGTCGTCCACGCGGTGGTCGTGGAAGGTGTAAACGCCGACGGCGTCACGGTCGAAGAAGACAATTTCGTCGTCGTCGGCGACGAAGCCGCAGCAACCGTGAGCGCCGCCGATCAGGTGGTTTCGGCAATCTTGGGCACTCGGGAGGGTGCTACTCAAGCCGGCCATGCGCTGACATCGACCGGTGTGACCTGGACCGACCCCGTGGATGCTGCCGCCCTGCGGGAGGTTCTGGCCGCCCGCAAGGTCGAAAACGTGATGCTGGTCTCGGCCTTCATGGCTGCGGCCGCGCTGGCGCAGATGGTGGGCAGCGCGACCGGCAATGCGCGCACGGCGTTGTTGTTCGTCGAACCCGAGACCGCGACTTTGGCCGTCGTCGACACCGCCGACGGCTCAATCGCCGACGTCCACAAAGAACTGATTTCCAGCGCGGACACTGTCGCAGAACTTGCCGGGATGCTCGCCGGCCTTGACGCGCTGGAAACCCGCCCAGAGCACGTGTTCGTCGTCGGCTCCGGCGTAGACGTCGCCACGATCAAACCCCAGTTGGAGGCGGTGACGCCGCTTCCAGTGAGCGCACCGGAGGAACCAGAGACCGCGTTGGCGTGGGGCGCCGCGCTGGCGTCGGCGAACACGCCGCTGTTTGCGTCCTCGACCGCTGCCCTGGCGTACGCGCAAGATCCCGGCACCGGAACGATCGATCCTTACGCGGTGTCCCCGGGATATCTTGGGGTGCCGGATGTTCCGCCGGGTACCGAACTGGGTGAGGAGGACCTCGCCTACAGCTTCGACCCGGATGAGGACATCGAAGCCGACACGACGGTGCTGGATCTGGTAAGCGACGAGCATCGGGAGCGCCGGCGGCTTCTGCTCATCGGCTCGATATCGGCGGTGGTCGTGGTGGCTGCGGCCTTGGCGCTGGAAGTTTCACTGGCACTGGGTATTCGGCCCAGCGTCGCGTTGCTGCCCAGACCGCTGCAAAACCTCATCCTCCCGGTTGTGCAGGCCCCAATGCCCGCCCCATCCGCGATAAGTGCCCCGGCGCCGCAGGCCAATCACTTGCAGCCACCGGCGGTGGCGCCGCCAGCGGTGGGGCCGCTCCCGGCAGTCGCCCCGCTCCCTGCTCCGCCGCCCGCGGCGCCGGTC
>NZ_JBATXN010000499.1:0-9079 GCF_049673265.1 Mycobacterium sp.
GGGCGGCTCGGTGCACGGCGCGTGTGGCCGTAATGCCGCTAATGCAGCGTTGCGCGCCGACGGGGCCACCGGCTGGCCGCGGCGCAAACTCAGCCGCGCGGTGCTGTCGCGGTTGGTGAACTAGCCCCGGGCTTAGCCGTTTTCGGCGATGTCTTCCAGTACCGCGAACATGGTGCGGGTTGGAACGCCCGTGCCGCCCTTGGGGGTATAGCCCCACGGGCTGCCGGTGTTGTAGGCCGGCCCGGCGACGTCGATGTGCGCCCAGTTCACGCCCTCGGCGACGAATTCCCGCAGAAACACGCCAGCCACCAGCATGCCGGCGAAACGCTGCCCGCTGACGTTGGCCAGGTCGGCCACCGTCGACTTCAAGTCGTCCTTGAGTTCGTCGGGCAGCGGCATCGGCCAGCCGTTCTCGCCCACCTGCTGCGAGATGGCCGCCACCCGATCGCGGAACTCGTCACTGCCCATCACTCCCGGCGTACGCGCACCCAGCGCGACCGTTTGGGCACCGGTCAGCGTCGACGTTTCGATCAGGTAGTCCGGGTTGTCTTCGCAGGCCCGGACGATCGCGTCGGCGAGGATCAGCCGACCCTCGGCATCGGTGTTGAGCACCTCGACGGTGATCCCGCCGTACTGCGTCAGCACGTCACCCGGCCGCTGCGCGGTCGCCGACGGCATGTTCTCGGCCATCGGCACCGTGGCGGTCACATCGATCGGCAGTTCGCGCTGGGCGGCCAGCGTCACGGTCGCAATGACCGCGGCGGCGCCGCCCATGTCCGAGGTCATGTAGTGCATCGATGCCGCCGGCTTGATCGAGATGCCGCCGGTGTCGAATGTGATGCCCTTACCGACCAGGGCAACTTTGCGGGCCTGCTTCGGTTTTTTGGCCAGCCGCGATCCGCGATGGGTCAGCCGCACCAGCCGCGGCAGCCGCGACGAGCCCTTGCCGACTCCGATTACCCCGCCGTAGCCCTGCTTTTGCAGCGCCTTATCATCGAGCACCTCGACTTCGAGACCGACTGATTCGCCCAAAGCCTGTGCCCGCTTTGCGAATTCAGCTGGAAACAGATGGCTGGGCGGAGTGTTGACGAGGTCGCGGGCGGTGGCGACAGCTGTCGCGACCGCCGCGGCATGAGCAGCCTGCGCTTTGGCGTCTTTGGCGACGGACAACACGGTGATCTTGTGCAGCCCCGGGTCTTTTGGCGCCGTCTTGTCGCTGCGGAACTCGGTGAACCGGTAGCTGCCCAGAATCAGTCCCTCCACGGCGGCGGTCAGCACGCCGGCTCCCGGCAACTCGGCCAGCGTGGTGACGACGGCCTCGGCCGGACCCAGCGCGCGTGCCGCCGCGCCAGCCGCCCGGCGGATCACATCGGCGGGCCACTCGTCGCGCTGCTTGCCCAGCCCGATCGTCAGCACGCTGGCCACCGGCAGGGACTTCACCACCAGCCGGTTTACCTGCTCGCTGGCCCCGGTGGCGCTCAGAGCGCGAAGCCCGGCCTCGATCTCGGTGACCGCCTCGGCGGGCAGCAACGAGTCGGTGGAGGCAACCTGGGCACCGGGCTGATCCTCGTCACCGGAGGAGACCACCGGGACGATCAAAACTGCGGACCCGGCGCCGCGGCGCGGCAGCGAGGAAGTGACGGTGACGGCAGGGGCGGGGTAGCCGGGTTGTGTGCTCACGAGCATCAACCCTAACGACGCACGTCGCGGTGCAGGTCATAGGCCACGACCGGCTCATCGAAACCCTTGAGCTGCAACGGATCCATGACGGTCGCCGGCCAGTCGGGCAGTTTTTCGTGCACTTGCGCTGCGGCGAGGATCTGCCCCGGTGATGCCGCGGCGACCAGCCGTGCGGCCAGGTTGACCGCGTTGCCGAAGTAGTCGCCGTTGATGGTCAGGATTTCGCCGTAGCCAAGGCCGGCGCGGACCTGCATTCCCGCGTCGCGCGCCCTTGGATGGTCGACGAGGTCGCACGCGGCCTTTGCCAACCGCTCCGGGTCGGAGCTCACCCACATCACGGCATCGCCGAGGAACTTCACTATGCGCCCGCCGTCGGCGTGCACCAGGTCGCTGACGGTGTTGCCGAACTCGGTGAGCATTGCCGACAACTCCGCGGGGGTCATCTTTTGGGTCAGCGCGGTGAAGCCGGACAGATCGGCAAAACCAACGCCGCACACCACGCTCCCCGCCGACGGGCCGGTTACCACGCCCTCGATGAACGTTCGAGTGCTGACCAGATGGTGGCGGTGGACGGCGTCGATCATTGCCCCGACGCGGGGGACGAAATGTGCGGCGTCGCGGTAGACCTGCGCGGTGGCCAGCTCGTCCCCGGTGAGGCCGAGCCACATTTTGGGTTGACTGGTCCGGATCATCGACGATATGGCCTCGGCCAGCCGGGCCACGGTCGCGCCGAGGACCCGCAAGAAGCCGTCCCCGGCGTCGGGGCCAAACTGCATCCGCAGCGCCAGCCAGGTCGCCAGGCTGTCGACGTCGGCCTGGCTCAATGCTGGCGTGTCCGGATCTGCGACGGTCAGGCCGAGCATGGCCCAGCCGTGTTCGACCTCCGCCAAATCCACGTCGATCGCATCCGCGGCGGTCCGCAGGGTGTAGATCGGGGGACCGGACAACAGCAGCACGTCACCGGCGAGTCCGAAGAGCCGGCCGTGACGCTCGGCCTCGACCATCTCGTCCGCGGTGAAACCGAGGCCCGCCAAGTACTCGATCAGGCCAGCGCGCTCGCGCGCATTGGCGATCCCGGCAACCTCCAGTGCGGCAAAGTCGACCACCTGCCCAAGTGTGCCAGCCATGGCCCGGATTAGGGTCGAATGCCGTGAGCACCCTTCTGCACGGACCACTCGAGGACCGCCACCGCGAGCTTGGCGCGAGCTTCGCCGAGTTCGGCGGCTGGCTGATGCCGGTGTCGTACTCCGGCACCGTCAGCGAGCACACCGCAACCCGCACCACGGTCGGCTTGTTCGACGTCAGCCACCTGGGTAAGGCGTTGGTGCGCGGGCCCGGCGCCGCAGAATTCGTCAACTCGACGCTCACCAACGACCTGAACCGTATCGAGCCGGGGAAAGCACAATATACGTTGTGCTGCAACGAATCTGGCGGAGTAATCGACGACCTGATCGCGTATTACGTTGGGCCCGAGGAGATCTTCCTGGTGCCCAATGCCGCCAACACCGCGGCGGTGGTGGCCGCGCTGCAGAAAGCTGCGCCGGCGGGGCTCACCATCACCGACGAGCATCGCTCCTATGCGGTGTTAGCCGTGCAGGGACCGCGGTCGGCGGACCTGCTCGCCGAGTTGGGGCTGCCGACGTCCATGGATTACATGGGCTACGCCGACGCGACGTTCGCGCAAGTGCCAGTGCGGGTTTGCCGCAGCGGATACACCGGCGAGCAAGGCTATGAGTTGCTGCCCTCGTGGGAGTCCGCCGGTGTGGTGTTCGATGCGTTGGTTGATGCCGTAAAGCGAGCGGACGGGCAGTTGGCCGGCCTCGGTGCGCGCGACACGCTGCGCACCGAGATGGGCTACCCGTTGCACGGTCACGAACTCTCGGCCGATATCTCGCCGCTGCAGGCCCGCTGCGGTTGGGCGATCGGCTGGAAGAAGGATGCGTTCTTCGGCCGCGACGCGTTGCTAGCCGAAAAGCAGGCGGGTCCGCCGCGGCTGCTGCGCGGCTTGCGCGCGACGGGCCGCGGTGTGCTGCGACCAGACCTAGCCGTGCTCGACGGCGACAACAAGGTCGGAGTTACCACGTCGGGCACATTTTCTCCGACGCTGAAAGCCGGTATCGCCTTGGCGCTGATCGACAGCAGCGCGGGTGTCGAGGACGGTCAGCATGTGACCGTTGATGTTCGGGGCCGAGCGGTTGACTGCGAAGTCGTGCGTCCACCGTTTGTCGAACCAAAAACCCGGTAGCGCCCGGTTATAGAATCGCATCCATGAGCCGCGCCGGCGACAATGCAGAGCGAAGCGATGGGGAGGAGCGGCGCGCATGAGTAGCGACGCCCTCGAGTTCACGGTTTCCCGCGCCACGAACCCGACCAGCGACGAGGCGCGCGGCGCGATACTCGCCGACCCCGGTTTCGGCAGGTATCACACCGACCACATGGTGTCGATCGATTACACCGATGGGGACGGCTGGCACGATGCACGGGTCATCGGGTACGGCCCGATTGAGCTGGATCCGTCGGCGATCGTGCTGCATTACGCGCAGGAGATATTCGAAGGACTTAAGGCCTACCGATGGCCGGATGGATCGATCGTGTCGTTCCGCGCCGAAGCCAACGCCGCGCGGATGCGAGCGTCGGCGCGGCGGATCGCGATCCCCGAGTTGCCCGACGAACTGTTCATCGAGTCGTTGCGTCAACTGATCGCCGTCGATAAGGCGTGGGTTCCGCCGGCCGGTGGCGAGGAGTCGTTGTACCTGCGGCCGTTCGTGTTTGCCACCGAGCCAGGGCTGGGGGTGCGCCCTGCCAAGCGGTATCGCTACCTGGTGATCGCCTCGCCGTCCGGCGCCTACTTCAAACACGGCATCAAACCGGTCACCGTGTGGGTGTCAACGGAATACGTGCGCGCCAGCCCGGGTGGCACCGGCGCAGCGAAGTTCGGCGGAAATTACGCCGCGTCGTTGGTGGCGCAAGCCGAGGCCGCCGACCACGGTTGTGAACAAGTCGTGTGGCTGGACGCGGTCGAACGCCGCTACATCGAAGAGATGGGCGGGATGAACATCTTCTTCGTGTTCGGCAGTGGCGGATCGGCGAGGCTGGTCACCCCGGAGCTGTCCGGCTCGCTGTTGCCGGGCATAACTCGGGATTCCTTGTTGCAATTAGCAACTGACGCCGGTTTTGCCATCGAGGAGCGCAAGATCGATATCGACGAGTTGCAGAAAAAGACCGCGGCCGGCGAGATCACCGAGGTGTTCGCGTGCGGCACCGCCGCGGTCATCACCCCGATTGCTCACGTCAAGTATGGGATGAGCGAATTCACCATCGGCGACGGCGAATCCGGTGAGGTGACGATGGCGTTGCGTGACACGCTGACCGGCATCCAGCGCGGAACTTTCGCCGACACCCACGGCTGGATGTCGAAGCTGGGCTAGCTGCCGCCCGGAGGCAAGCTGGACGGGGTGCGGATGACCTGCAGGCCGACCGTGGCGAGAATGGCCGGGATCGCCTTGACGAACATCGAATCGAATTGCGCGATATCGGGATACAGCCGGGTCAACTCTTCCCACGGAATCAGATACGGTGTCTGCTTGTGCGCCGGATTCCGCTCCGCGGCCAGGGTCCAGCCGTCGGCTTTGCGCTCGGAGTTCCAGCGCTCATGTTCGGCGCTTGCCAGCAACTCGACTTCTGCGTCGGAGAAGGTGAATTCTTTTGCGTCCCAGTCTCGTAGCGGTGCGATGGCGCATTCCACCAAGCGCAGGTGAGCCGGGATATGACGTGCTTGGTCACGGCTCGACTCTCGGCGGGATTCGTCGAGTTCCTCCCACGTTTCCGCAGGCTCACCCCTGGCAATGGCTCCTTGGCGCCAGCGTTCGTGGATGGCGTGGGCCATCGGCTCGAACGACCCCCCTTGTACCAGTTCTGCGGTACAGGTGCGCTCCATGGTGGAGAACACCTCAATGTTCGACAGCGCGCCGGCTTCCCTGACATCATCGAGCAGCCCGGCCACCCCATGCGGGCGCGACAACGCGGCCACTACCGGGACGTCGGGATCCAGCTCGTGGCGCAAGTGCAGCGCCGTCTCAAATGCTTGAGCGTCGTCGTAAGCGGTCACGTAGACGCGGCTAATGGCTCGATCACGGTGAAGTTGGTGCAGCCGGCCGATGTCGCGGGCGGTAGCTGCCAGTGGAACAAGCTTGCACACCTGTTCCAAAGGCGGATGCCGGCCCAGCAGCGCCTCGATGCGCTCCTTCGGCTGGTGGTCAAGCACGGTGACTACCAGCGGGTCGTCGGAGTTTTCGCCGCCTTTTCGCTTGTCGTACCAGGCGCGCGCGGCGTGATACACCAGCCAGACTCCCAGTGGGTCAAGGTGGGCCACCACGATGTGCGGCTGGCCTTGATCGATGTCGAGGGGGAAGTCCTCCAGCAGCAGCCGGGCGCTGTTCTCGTCGATGTTGATGAAGTCGACCGACAGCTCCGGGTCGCCGCGCTGCGCCTCCTGGATGCGCAGCAATCGGCAGAATTCGGGGTTGGCGATCAGGGCCAGGCAACGCAGCTTGCGTGAACCACGACGGGGAAAGCCCCGGACGGTCGTGACGATCTGCGTGTTGACCGCGTCGTTGGGCGTGATCGCTAGCACCGTGCGGGCGTGGTGAGCTCCCGCCGCCTGCAGGGTTCGTTGCCGCTGCGCGTCGCCGACAATCACCGGGATGCCGAGGCTGCGGCACAGCTCGATGCCGGAATTGGTGGGATCAATCTCGATGACAACCACCGGGATTCGTTTCTGGTGTAGGTGGCGTACAAAGACACTGCCGACATAACCGCCCAGGCCGCAAATCACGACATGGCCGCGCATCAGCGGGATCTTCATCTGCTGCACGCGATCTCGAAACAGTAATCCCAGCGCGCTCAGCCCGGCCCACCCGGCCACGGCCGGGGCCAGGAACCGGGCGACGTCCAGCTCCCAGGGAAGATCGGGCTGGGCCGGGGTATTGAAGATAAAGTCCTCCAGGCTCCCGTATGCGGCGTCGGTGAGATCGGGATGGGTGGTGTTGGGTTGGGACGCCGATGGCGGAACGTAGCCGTGGCTGTAGAACTTCCACCACCCGATGCAGCCCAGAAAGAACGCGACGGTGGCGCCGAGCGCGAGTATGTACCAGCGGTAGTCGGACAGGAAACGCGCCAGCGACCGTCGGAAATTCATGCCGGGCCACCGGAATCGGCATCAACGCGTGCGTTTCCCATCTCGCATTCGGCATACCGCTGCGCGAATTCATCGCCGGGGACCGGCCATTGCTCGCCGTCGGTGCCGCGCACCACCCAGTCGCCGTCCGCAGCTGTGGCGGGTCCTTCCAGGGTTTCGATCGTCTCGCCCGGCTGTGCCAATCGGGCGAAAACGTCGCCGCGCCTTCGCCATTGGTTGCCGTCGATGTGTTCGTAGGTGGTGTGGAAAATGTCGTCGCGCACCGACCATGTCTCGCCATTCACCTCGACCAGCCAGTCTCCGGCGCCGGCCTGCATGGTGTGACCCGACTTCGACGTCCACGTCCAGGGTGTGCTCCGCTGCTCGGCGGTGACCGTTCCGATCCGGGTAAACGGCTGCCACACCGGATGTGACCGATAGCCGAGCTGGCGAAGACTCCACAGAGTGGCCGCCATACTCGTCACCGCTGAGTTGAGCATTTCCTCGTCGGCTTCGACCTCGGACCAGTCAACCAGCTTGTTGTGGATTCGGCGCTCGTCGTCTCGGACCGAGCCGTACTTCCAGTGATTGCGGCGATAGTACCGGCACCAGTCTTCATGTTCCGCCTTGGCCATTTTCATCGCGGAGTCGCGGTCAAAGCCCATGCGCGCCAGCCGTTGTAACGCCGTCAACCCGGCCATGTCCTGCACGCTCAGCGGCTGGGGTGGGCTGCCCCACGTGTTCCAGGTGTGTTCGGCGATCTGCTCGACCATCCACAGCGCGTTGCGGACCTGGCGGCGATTCGACTCGCGGTAGAACTCGTCGAGCTCCGCCCACGGCAGCCTGGCGGGCGGAGGGTTCGGATCCGGTCCGACGTCGGCAACATAACGCTCGTGAATCAGCTTGGCGGCTCGCTCCCAGACATCCTGGGCTTGTCCCGCTGGAATATCGAGCGCCAGCCGATAGGTCCGTAGCCGACCGACGATGGGCAACGGGTCGTCGGCCATCTGGGCGTCGTTGTCCCAGATGTAAACCGGCATTGCCGGAAATCGCGCAGCCAGCCTGGTTCCGGTTGATCGTGCGGTAGACGGTCCGTGAGCTCTGTCGTCGACGAATATCACGGCGTTGGTCGGCCCGTCGCTGTCGCCGATCAGGCCCATTAATGCCGATACCGTCGGTGACTGCGGCGCGGCCTCGATGGTCGGGCCAGTTGACGCGAATCCGACCTGCCTGCGGTGGAATTCGTGATCTTCCCGGTACTCTTCGGCGTCTACGCCGACCAGCTTCAGTGTCGGCAGCGCGGTGTCGCCGGGGGCGGAATAGTAGTCGTATTCGAGCTTGCGGCGGCTCAGGTCAGCGCATAGTGCCAGTGTCAATTCTGATGTGCCACAGACGAATATCCGTTCAACGGTGCCTGTCGAGATGATGTTTTCTAGCAGCCAGCGAGCGGTGACCTCGTATTTGCCAACGGCATCGGCCGCCCATCGGATGTCCGAGCCGCCCAGCTCCTCGGCGCGCCAGGCCTCGGCTTGCCACGGATCGTCTATGCGCACTGTGAGCGGTAGCCGTCGCTTGTGGCCAACCGCGGACAACGTGCGCGTGATCGTGTCGAGCCAAAATTGGTTGGTCGCCGGATCGGCTGACATCAGGTAGAGGCGCTCGAGATTGCGCCACAGGGACAGTGACTTGAGCGCCTCTGGGGCGTTGAAGTCGACCGTCACCACTCGGCCGCCGTGCATTCTGGCCTCCTGCACTCCGGGCTCATCGGGACCGCCGGTCACGACGACCATGGTGCTCGAGCGGTTCAGCGTGCCCGCAATCGCGCTGAGCATGGATCGGGTTTCGTCGTCGATTCCAACCACGACGGTGACCGACGTGGCGAGGTTGGCCCGCAGTCGGTCCACCTGCGATCGAAACAACGCGATCACCACACCGGCGAGGCCAAAGAAAATCGCAGCCAGCGCCGTGAGCCGCGCAACCCATAAACCATCCGGGGTGGGGCTGGGGCAGACGTGCCCGCCCAGCGAGAAATCGCTGACGCCGCCTTTCACCAAGGAGACCGTCCAGATCAGCGGCTGGAAGAAGACGGGATGCGTCGCGTCGTGGCAGTCCCAATATGAGCTGAAGCCGAGCACGGCACCTGTCGCGGCCAGGCCGGCAACGACCGCGACCGGCACATTGCCCGACCGGCGGGCATTCTGCGAACGAAAGCTCAGCACACAC